>NZ_JBATXN010000187.1:0-2065 GCF_049673265.1 Mycobacterium sp.
GCCCGCGCTCGTCGAAACTTCGCTGCTGAGGCGGCGCGCGGCCGACAAGCTGCCGGGTACCGGCGAGTGGCTGTTCACCGACGAGGCGCTGCAGCAAGCCAGCGCCGCACCGGTGGCAACGCATCGGGCGCAACGGCTGGCCGGCCACATCGTGCACGATGTGACCTGCTCGATCGGCACCGAACTGGCGGCACTGCGCGACTCGGCGGCCCAGGTACTCGGCAGCGACATCGACCCGGTGCGGCTGGCGATGGCTCAACACAACCTGGTTGGCGCCGTCGACCTGTGCCGCGCCGACGCCCTGCACCCCGTGACGCGCGACGCGGTGATACTGGCCGACCCGGGGCGGCGCGGTGGCGGACGCCGACGCTTCAACCCACGTGACTACCAACCTGCTCTGGACCTGCTCTTCGAGATCTATCGCGGCCGGGAGCTAGCCGTAAAGTGCGCTCCTGGAATCGATTTCGCCGCTGTGCTGAACTTCGGATTCGACGGCGAGATCGAGGTGACCTCTTATCGAGGGTCAGTGCGGGAAGCATGCCTATGGTCGACGGGATTGGCCGAGCGAAGTGTGCGCCGTCGAGCCAGCATCCTGGACCGCGGCGAGCAGATCACCGACTCCGAGCCCGACGACTGTTCGGTGCGTCCCGTCGGCCGGTGGATCGTCGATCCCGACGGCGCGGTAGTGCGGGCCGGTCTGGTGCGTCACTACGCCGCGCGGCACGGGCTGTGGCAGCTGGACCCGCACATCGCCTACCTGTCCGGGGACAAGTTGCCCACCGGGATGCGAGGATTCGAGGTCATCCAGCAGCTGCCGTTTGATGAGCGACGGTTGCGTCAAGCGCTTGCGGCCCTGAACTGCGGCGCGTTGGAGATCTTGGTACGCGGTGTGGATGTCGACCCCACCGCGCTGCGACAGCGGTTGACATTGCGCGGCAGCGACTCGTTGACGGTGGTGATCACGCGACTCGGCTCGGGCGCAGCCGCACGCGGGACGGTGTTCGTGTGTCGGGCGTCGCGGTAGGCGGTTCGGTATCCGCTGCAATAGCGGCCGGGTAGTCTGGCGAGACGGCATTTGAGCCGTTCCCAGCCTGCGAGGACAAGTCGACGATGCGCAACTTGATCGCGGCCGCGCTGATCGCGGCCGGCGGCCTGCTGGGCTGGGCTGACGGCCCGGTCGCCAGGGCGGACTCGGCTTGCACCAGCATGGGCGGCGACGTCGAGGGTGAGCAGACGTGCCACGTCCATGCCGCCAACGCCACCTACACCCTGGACATGAAGTTCCCGCTCGACTATCCGGACGAGCAGGCGCTCACCGATTACGTCAGCCAGAACCGGGACGGGTTCATCAACGTCGCTCAAACGTCGGGAACCCGCGATGTGCCCTACCAGATGGAAGTGACCTCCGAGCAGTACCACTCCGGGCAGGCCCCCAACGGCACCCGAAGCGTGGTGGTCAAGGTATTCGAGGATCTCGGCGGCCCGCGGCCGTCCACCTCCTACAAGGGTTTCAACTACGACGTCGGAGCGCAGAAGCCGATCACCTTCGACACTCTTTTCGCGCCCAACAGCAAAGCGCTTGACTCGATCTATCCGATCGTCCAGCGCGAGGTGGGACGCCAGACCGGATTCGGCGCTGCGATCCTGCCCGGATCCGGCCTCGATTCGTCGCACTACCAGAACTTCGCCATCACCGACGACGAGCTGATCTTCTACTTCGCGCCGGGAGAACTAGTGCCGGCATCGATCGCCGGTGCCACCCAGGCCCACGTGCCGCGCAACGCCATCCCACCGCTGGCGGTCAAGGGCTAAGTCGCTTTCTGCCGCAGCAGTCACATCTGTCACGGCAGCCTGTAGCCGAGCTGCCCTCGCGTCCAACGCCGGGCGAGTCAGTTCGGCGCGAAGCTATAGACCTGGCCATCGCTAGTGGCGGTGACGACCCTGCGGTCGCGGCCGACCGAGACCCCGACCGGGTAGCCGGTCGCCTCGGGCAGCGGAAAGTTGCCGAGGGTACGGCCGCTGCCCGGGTCGAAGACCAGCAACGACATACCGCGCGCTCCTTCGC
>NZ_JBATXN010000188.1:0-21435 GCF_049673265.1 Mycobacterium sp.
GTGCTGCATGCGCGCGGCGACATACCGGGTTGGGATGAGGACCGGGTCTACGAGGTGGCCGACGCCCTGCTGCACGGCGAGCAGGCACCGGAACCGGACCCCGACGAGTTGCCCGCCACCGGCGCACGCCTGCGATGGATTCCGGCGCAGGGGCCTTCCGCTGCGCCCGCCCAGGGTCTCGAACGGGCCGAGTTGATGGTCGACGGCGACATCGTCGGCAGTGTCGAGGTGGGCTGGGAGGTGGATCCGTTTGCAGTGCCGCTGCTGCAAATCGCGCACCGGACCGGGGCCCGGGTCGTCCTGCGGCACGTGGCGGGAACCGAGGATTTGGCCGCCAGCGTGGCCGCCAGTCACCCGCCCGGCACCCCACTGCTGAACCTGGTACGCGAGCTACGCACCGATCGCGGCCCGGTGCTGCTGATCACCGCGTTGCATCGCGATTTCGCATCGACGGACACCTTGGCGGCACTGGCCATCGCCGACGTCGCGGTCGCGCTGGACGATCCCCAAGCGGCCACACCGTGGACCGCGGACATCATCACCGGCACCGATCTGGCTGCGGCCGTGCGGATCCTGTCGGCCTTACCGGTGGCGCGGCGGACCACCCAATCATCGGTAAACCTGGCCAAGGGCGGCACCACATTGGCCGGGCTGTTGCTGGTCACTGGCGAACCTAGCCGTCCCAGCAATCCGCTGAGCCTGCGACGCTGGCTCAATCCGGTTAACGCGGCCGCGGCGAGCGCGTTGGCGTCGGGCGCGTACTCGGCCAGCAAGGTGCTGCGGCAGCCCGATCCCACCCCGCAGCCGTTGACCGCATGGCACGCATTGGACCCCGAGATCGTCTATTCCCGGCTGGCCGGTCGTACCCAGCCGCTCGCCGCCGAAGTCGGCGAGCCGGCATGGCGACGCGTTCTTGAGGACCTGTACTACGAACCGCTCATGGCGCCGCTACGGCGACCACTGAATCAGATGGGACGGCTGCTGGACGCGACCCGCCACGAGCTCGCCGATCCGCTGACCCCGATCCTCGCGGTCGGCGCGGCCGCCTCGGCGATCGTCGGCAGCAACGTCGACGCGCTGCTGGTCGCCGGTGTTATGACCGTCAACGCGCTGACCGGCGGGGCGCAACGGTTACGCGCCGACGCGGCAGCCGCCGAGCTGTTCGCCGAACAGGACCAAGTCGCGCGCCGCGTCGTGGTCCCGGTGGTCGCGACGACACGACGTCGCCTGGAAGCGGCCCGGCACGCCGAGCGCACGGTGACGGTCGCAGCCAGTTCACTGCGTCCCGGCGACGTCATCGACTTATCCGCCCCGGACGTGGTCCCGGCCGATGCTCGCCTGTTGGTGGCCGAGGACCTTGAGGTCGACGAATCGTTGCTCACCGGTGAGTCGTTGCCGGTCGACAAGCAGGTGGATCCGGTCGCGGCCGGCGATCCCGACCGGGCCAGCATGCTGTTCGAGGGCAGCACGATCGTCGCGGGGCATGCGCGGGCGATCGTGGTGGCCACCGGTGTGGGTACCGCGGCGCACCGCGCAATTTCGGCGGTCATCGACGTCGAATCATCGGCGGGCGTGCAGGCGCGGCTGCGCGAGCTGACCGCCAAGGTGCTCCCGCTGACGCTCGCAGGCGGCGCGGCAGTCACAGGGTTGGCGTTGCTGCGCCGTGCGTCGCTGCGTCAGGCGGTCGCCGACGGCGTCGCGATCGCAGTGGCCGCGGTCCCGGAAGGCCTGCCGCTGGTGGCCACCCTGTCCCAACTGGCCGCCGCCCAGCGGCTGTCGGCGCGCGGCGTGCTGGTCCGCGCGCCCCGCACCATCGAAGCGTTGGGCCGCGTCGACACCGTATGTTTCGACAAAACCGGAACGCTCACCGAAAACCGGCTGCGCGTCGTGCGTTCGGTGCCTGCCGCGACCAATCCGCGAGGCCCGTTCCCCGATGCCACCGACCCGCAAGCGGCCCACATTCTGCTTGCCGCCGCTCGGGCATCCACCCAACCGCACGAAGGTCAGGGCCATGCCCACGCCACCGACGAGGCGATCCTCAAATCCGCAGAATCGCTCGCCGGCGAAAGTGATTCGGAGTGGAATCTGATCGCGGAGGTGCCGTTTGAGTCCAGCCGCGGCTTCGCCGCCGCGATCGGCACACTGAGCACGGATCCAACAACGCCGTTGCTGATGCTGAAAGGCGCTCCGGAGGTGGTGCTGCCGCGCTGCCGGTTCGCCGATCCGGAGGCCGACCAGGACCACGCGGAATCGTTGGTGCACAACCTCGCCGAGCAGGGCTTGCGGGTGCTGGCGGTGGCGAAGCGCAGCTGGGTGCACGAGACCGAAGACGACGACGATACTGACGCCGACGCCGTCGACGCCGCCGCCTATGACCTGGAATTGATCGGCTACGTCGGCTTGGCGGATACCGCCCGACCATCGGCGCGCCCGTTGATCGAAGCGCTGGTCGATGCTGACCGCAACGTCGTGCTGATCACCGGCGACCACCCGGTGACCGCGCGGGCGATCGCCCGCCAGCTGGGGCTGCCTGAGGATGCGCGGGTGATCACCGGTGCCGAACTGAACGGCCTCGACGAGGATGCCTGCGCCAAACTCGCCGCCGACGTACAGGTCTTCGCCCGTGTCAGCCCCGAACAGAAAGTCCAGATCGTCGGGGCGTTGCAGCGCTGCGGGCGGGTCACCGCGATGGTCGGCGACGGAGCCAACGACGCAGCCGCGATCCGGATGGCCGATGTGGGCATCGGGGTGAGCGGTCGCGGTTCGTCGGCCGCTCGCGGCGCCGCCGACATCGTCTTGACCGAGGACGACCTTGGCGTACTGCTGGACGCGCTGGTCGAGGGCCGCGGGATGTGGGCCGGTGTCCGCGACGCGGTGACGATCCTGGTCGGCGGCAACGTCGGCGAGGTGCTGTTCACGATCATCGGTACGGCATTCGGCAGCGGCCGGGCGCCGGTGGGAACCCGCCAACTGCTGCTGGTGAACTTGCTGACGGACATGTTCCCCGCGCTCGCGGTCGCCGTCACCCCGCAGTTCGACGAACCCGAGGCCGACGAATACGACACCGCGGAAGAGGCCGACGAGGCCCGGCGGGCCTATCAACGATCGGTGCTCACCGCTCCGACTCCTTCATTGGACGCCCCGCTGATGCGGCAGATCGTCACCCGCGGCGCCGTCACAGCCGCCGGTGCGACGGCGGCGTGGGCCATCGGACGCTGGACTCCGGGCACCGAAAGACGCACGGCAACAATGGGATTGACCGCCCTGGTGACGACGCAGCTGGCTCAAACGTTGCTGGCTCGGCGGCACAGCCCGCTGGTGGTGGCCACCGCGCTGGGCAGCTCCGCGGTTTTGGTCGCGATCGTCCAGACTCCCGGCGTCAGCCACTTCTTCGGCTGCACACCGCTGGGGCCGGTCGCCTGGACCGGAGTGGCCGGCGCCACCGCAGCGGCGACCGGCCTCTCGGTGCTCGCACCGAACTGGTTGGCCAAAACCACCGGAATCGCCGAGGCCGACGAGGCGTGAGACTGTCGGCGGGCAAATTCACGTTTTGGCCATCTAAGCGTGCGCCTTCCCAGCAAGATCGGTACTGGGGTTGCTGAGCACAAAGGAAGTTCGATGAGCCAGACGAGTCTTAGCCCGACCGGAACCCAAGCGCCGAATTTGGCGCTGCTATTCCTGCACCGCGTCGAGTCATCGCCAGACCGGGAGGCGTTCCGCTACCCCGAGGACGGCAAGTGGGTTTCGGTCACCTGGAAACAGGCCGCCGAACGGGTGGAAGCCCTGGCAGCCGGGCTGCTGGCGCTGGGCGTCGCGCCCGAGGATCGCATCGGCATCGCGTCGACCACCCGATTCGAGTGGATCGCGGCCGACCTGGCGATCATGTGCGCCGGCGCGGCGACCACCACCGTCTATCCGAGCACCAACGCCGAGGACACCGCCTACATCCTCGCCGACTCCGACTCGAAGATTGTCTTCGCCGAGGACGACAAGCAGCTGGACAAGCTCACCGAGCGCCGCAGCGACTTACCCAACCTCGCCAAGGTGGTGGTATTCGACGGGGCTGGTGACGGCGACTGGGTGATCACCCTGGACGACCTCGCCGCACTGGGCGCAAAGCACCTGGCCGAGCATCCATCCAGTGTGCGCACGACCGCCGAGGAGATCAGCGGCGACCGGTTGGCCACGCTGATCTACACCTCGGGTACCACGGGCAAACCCAAAGGGGTGCGGCTGCGGCATGAGGCGTGGGTGTACACCGGCGCCACGATCAACGACATGGATCTACTCGGCGAGGACGACCTGCAACTGCTGTGGCTACCGCTTGCGCACGCCTTCGGCAAGGTGCTGATCTCCACTCAGCTGGCGTGCGGGTTCGCCAGCGCGATCGACAGCCGCGTCGACAAGATCGTGGAAAACACCGGGGTGGTCAAACCAACATTCATGGGAGCCGCGCCGCGCATCTTCGAGAAGGCCTATTCCAAGATCCTCACGCAACAGAGCGGGGCCAAAGCCGTCCTGTTCAACCGGGCATTCGCCGTGGGTAAACAGGTTGCGCGCAGTCGCCGCGAAGGCAAGTTCGTGTGGCCACACTTGGTGCTGCAGCACAGGCTGTTCGACCGACTGGTGTTCGCCAAGATCCGCGACGTGTTCGGCGGGCGGATCCGGTTCTTCATATCCGGTTCCGCACCGCTCAACCGTGACATCGCCGAATGGTTCGAAGCCGCCGGCCTGCTGATCCTGGAGGGCTACGGGCTGACCGAGTCGGCGGGCGCGGGCTTCATCAACCGCCCCGACAACTACAAGCTCGGCACGGTCGGGTTGCCGTTCGAGGGCACCGAAGTCCGGATCAGCGACGCCGGTGAGGTCCAGTTCCGTAGCAAGTGCGTGATGGCCGGCTACCACCACTTGGACGAGGCCACCGCCGAGGCGCTCAAGGACGGTTGGCTGTCCACCGGGGATCAGGGCAGCATCGACGACGACGGATTCCTGAAGATCACCGGCCGGATCAAGGAACTGTTCAAGCTGTCCAACGGCAAGTATGTCGCGCCGCCAGCGATCGAAGCGAAGTTCGCGACGTTGTGCCCCTACGCCAGCCAGTTCATGGTGTTCGGCGAGGGACGCAATTTCGCTGCCGCCCTGGTCACCCTGGATTCGGACTCAATCGGCGGGTGGGCCAAAGACCACGGGCTGGGCGACACACAGTACGAGGAGCTCACGAAATCCGATGCGGTGCACGAGATGATCGATGAACACGTCAAGAAACTCAATGCCAGCCTCAATCGCTGGGAGACCATCAAGAAGTGGGCACTGCTTGACCACGAGCTCTCCGTCGACCGCGGCGAGCTCACACCGTCACTCAAGGTGAAGCGCGGCGTCGTCGCCGAGCAGAACAAGGAAACGTTGAATGGCTTCTATTCCTGACCCCGCTGAACTCGAAGTCGAGCAATCAGATTCGCTGCCCGATGCGGTCAACGCGGTCCCGCCGGGACATCTGCTGCGCCTGCTGGAATGGCGCACCGGTGTCGAATATCTCGCCGCTCTGGCGGCTGCCCCGCGCATCGCCCGCTGGCCCCGGGGCGACGGCCATCCAGTTCTGGTGATCCCAGGATTTCTGGCTGGACCGTTCTCGACGCGGTTTCTGCGTGATGTCTTGCGCCGCTTGGGCTATCGGGTTTACGACTGGGGTCTGGGCTACAACATGGGATATCGCTCCAGCATGAATGAGACGCTGCCCGCGCGGCTGCGCCACATCCGAGAACGGGCCGATGGGCGCAAAGTGAGCATCATCGGCTGGAGCGCCGGTGGAATCTATGCCCGGGAATTGGCGCGCGCCTTCCCCGACGATGTCCGGTCGGTGATCACGCTGGGATCTCCGTTCCGCGGCAACCATCGGGCCAGCACCGCGTGGACGGTGTGGCGGCTGGTCAACCGGGGCAGCGAGGTCACCGAAGCGGTCTCCGAAGCCGCGCAGCGACGCCGAGACCAACCGTTGTCGGTGCCGACGACATGCATCTACAGCAAGAGCGACGGCATTGTGGCCTGGCAGTGCTGCACGAGCCTGCCCGCACCGGAGACCGAGAACATCGAAGTGCGCAGCAGTCACCTCGGTTACGGCCACAATGTGCAGACGCTGTCGGTGATCGCGGACCGTCTCGCCCAGCCGGAAGGCGGCTGGCGGCCGTTTCGGCGCTGAGCTGCCGCTTAGTTGGGCAGCTCCTTCCGTAACACCTTGCCGGCCGGATTCCGTGGCAAGCTGCTCAGCAAATGGATATCCCTGGGCTGTTCGAAGCGGGATACCCTGTCCTGCAAGTACTCTCGCAGCCCTTCCTCGTCCACGTCGCTGTCCGGGCGCGGCACCACATATGCCGCCAGCCGGTGACCGAACCGCTCGTCGGCCACGCCGACGACGGCGTTGTCGGCAACGTCTGGGTGCTCGGCGAGCGCGTTTTCAACCGCACGCGGGTAAACGTTCTCTCCTCCGGAAATGATCATGTCGTCTTCCCGGCCAACGATGAACAGCCGACCCGAATCATCGAGATAGCCCATGTCGCCGGTGCTGGTCATGTCGTTGACGACGACTTTGGCGCCGCCGCCGGTGTAACCCTCAGACGCCAGCTCGCCGCCGACGAATACCCGTCCGGTGACGTCTGGTCCGACGGGTTGGTCGGTGTCGTCGAAGATCAGCACCGGGCAGCCGGCGACCGGCTTGCCGACCGTTTCCGGGGCGTTCCGCAAGTCGGCAGGCGTCGCCAGCGCGCCGATGCCGACCTCGGTTGAGCCGTAGCCGTTGTAGAGAATGTCGCCGTAGCTGTCCATAAACCGTTGCGCGAGGCTGGGATCGAGCCGATCACCGCTTGACATCACCACCCGCAGTGCCGGCACCGGGTATTGCGCCCGCACATCGTCGGGCAGGTCGAGGATGCGCGCCAGCACGACAGGCACCGCCGTGAACGCATCGGCGCGATGACGCGATGCTTGCGCGAGTGCTGCTTCGGCATCGAAATGGCTGTTGGTGAGCACTGTGCCGCCGAGACCGAGGGTCAACATCAGCATGCCGAGCCCCAGGCCGTGAAACATCGGCATTGCCACCGAGATTCGTGACCCGGCTGTCAGCCGGGTGCGATCCAGAATGGTCACCCAGACACCCACCGCCGAGCGCATCCGCGGGGCGCGGGGAACACCCTTCGGTTTGCCGGTGGTACCCGAGGTGAGAAGAATAATCCGCCCAGACGCTGCCACCTTGGGCCGCGGACCGCGGTTGCGCGTCTTGGCCGCCACCGCGTCGACGACAGTGACCGCATCATCGGCCGCGTGCACCTTATCGGCGAATTCAGCGTCAGAGACGATCATTTGGATTTGGTGAGCACTCAACGCGGCGGCTAGTGCGTCGGTGCGAAAGTCCGTATTGACCAGCACGACATCAGCCCCGACCAGGGCCACGGCGAACACCGCACGAACGAAGCCCCGACCGTTGCGGCACATGACGCCCACCGCTTGCCCGGGTGCCGCGCCCTCTTCGATGAGTTGAGCTGCGAGAGTTTCGGTTTCCGACCGCAATTCGCGGTAACTCAACGTGCCGTCGTCATCGACGATCACCGCCCGGTTGGGCCAACGAGCCGCGGCGACCGCCAGCAAGGTGTAGGGATTGGTGCCGCCGCGGCCTACTTCGCCGATCAGCCGGACCAGTGCCGCGGGATTAGGCGGGCTGAGCAGTCCGGAGCGCAGCAACGCCCGAGCCGCGGTCATGGTTACCTTTTCGGTCATCGGTGGTTTTCAGTCGCCGGCGGACTCTTTGAAGAATCTGCGGTACCAGATCCGCGCTGCACGATCCGCAGGCCCGGCCAACAGCACCGACGCAAGCTCGACCGGGCCCACCCATGGCGGCGCGAGAGTCCGCGGTCGTTGGATGATCGCCTTCGCGATGACGTCGGCGGCTTCATCGGGATCCAGCCCCGGAAGTTTGGTCAGCACCGGTGTGGGCTCGATCATCCTGGTGCGGACCAGCGCGAAGTAGACAGAGGTGACGTCGACACCGTCGGCGTGTAATTCCGGTGCCACGCTGCGTAGCCACCGGTCGAACGCGCCCTTGGATGCCTGGTAGACGCCCCACTGCGGTCCAGGCGGGACACGCACAGCGACGCTCGAGACGTTGACGATGTGCCCGCGGCCCTGCTCACGCATGGCCGGAAGGACACCCAGTAGCAGCTGGATCGGACCGAGGTAGTTGATGCCGATGGTGCGCTGAAAGTCGTGGGGTCGGTCGTACTGATTGTGCAGCGAGCGGCGCAGCGACTTACCGGCGTTGCTCACCACGATGTCCAAGGCGCCGTGCTCCGTGCCGATCTTCTCCGTTAGCGCGCCGACTGCGCCCTCATCGGTCAGGTCCGTTGGATAGGCGACTGCCTTTCCGCCGCCCGCGTTGATCGAAGCAACCAGCTCCTGCAGCTTGTCCGCCGACCGCGCCACAACCAGAACGGTGGCTCCTGCCGCGGCGACCTTGCGGGCCGTCGCCTCGCCAACACCGTACGACGCTCCGGTGACCAGGACGGTCTTGCCGGAAATCGCGCTGCGCAGCTTGTCCAGATTCGAGACCCGCGCCGGGTTGGCGAGCAGATCGATGGCTTTTGCTGCCACATTCATCAGACGACTGCCTCTTCCAGTCGGCATTGACTTACTTCTGGTCTACCTATACCCACTTGCGGTGCAGCCGCAGCTTGATTGTTGAGGCAGTCAGTTCACCAGGCTGCGGCCGGCGACAGGTACGGGTCCATGTACCCGGAGTTGGAAGCGCCGGGAGTTAAGCGGTCGTTCATCGACGTCGGCCCGACGCGGCGTTCGAAAATTCGCCATCCGTGCTCGGTGCGCCGCAAGCGATCCGTCATCGCCGAGTAGACCCAAAGCGCGGGCATGTCGGCGTGGCTTGTGACGACTTGACCTTGGACGATCTTGGGCGAAGACGCCTCTGCTGCATAGCGGATGAGAAGGTTGTGGTAACGGACGACCACGCCGTCGTCGCCGTCGGGATCGACGATCGGGTTGGTAGCGTGCCGGCTCACCCCGGGAACGGTGTAGGGGTACTGCGCTTGGAAGAATCGCCGCGTCTCGATCCGGCCACGGACGGTGCCATGGGTGTGGTGCGTGACGCCGTCGGGGAGGAACGCTTCGACCATCGCGTCGATGTCCCAGGCGTCGAATAACCAGTTGACCCGGTTGATGAAGTCGATCGCACTCACGTGGTCCGCAGTGTCGACCGCGTTGTCGAGGACCACGGAGGGCACGTTCGGAGCAGCCATTTGCGGACATCGGGATAGCGTCTCGGTCCGCGGCATATGCGCTCTGACCTGCATACTTAACCTCGCGTTCATCTGTGATTCATCAACTAGTCAGCGCTAGTTTACCCAATTGTCGGCCGAACGAGCGGTTTCGTTACGGCTACGGTGTCGTCCTTGTCGTGCGAGCCGGCGGCCCTCCTGTTTCGCAAAACAAGCCGTATGCGATATCAGCGGTCGAAGAGGCCGGTCGGCATGGGCGTGTCGAGTCGGAGAATTCTGCGCCTATGAAGGGTTAACCACGCACGAAAACCATTCCCCATGAGGCGGATTCGCCGCGGCACATTGCTCGGGCGATCTGGCCTGCGACATGATCGGTGGTATGGCCGACATCGATTTTTCGTTACTGGATGTGCCGCGGTCGGCACCGATCGACGACCCTGAGGACTACCTACGTGCCGCGATCGCCTGGCACTTCGGCGAACACACCGGCTGCACGTTCTGGCTAGAGGCGGCACGGACGCTGAACTTCAACCCGCTGACCGACGTCAACACGTTCACCGATTTGCGGCTGTTCCCCAACTTGCTGAACGAGCTGCGGAACGTGCCCGTCGAGGAGCTGATCCCCCGTGGATACGGGTCCCCGCCGCCGCCGCCGCAGATCTTCGAGTCCGGTGGCACCACAGGTGCGCCCAAAAGAACTGTGCAGCTGCCAGATTGGATCGAACAAGTCATCCAATGGCAAACCGAGGACTTCGCGAACGGCGGTTTTCTGCGAGGCCGCGGCTTCGTCTGCATGATGCCGAGCGGGCCGCACGGGGTGGGTTACTTTTCTCGTCTTGTCTCCGAACGGCTCGGCTCGGTTTTTCACGCGATCGACCTGGATCCTCGCTGGGTCAAGAAGATCGCCGCCCGCCCGGCCGTAGCAGCCACTGCCGAGGTGTCGGCGTACGTCGACCATCTCCTCGAGCAGACCGTGCACATTCTGCAGACCCAGGACGTGGCGAACCTGCACACCACTCCGCCGCTACTCGAGGCCATCGCCCGCAACGACCAGTTGGCGAACTTGGTGAACGACAAGATTCGCTTCACGCTGCTCAGCGGTGCCCATGTGGACGTCGATACGCTCAACTTGCTCCGCGAGATCTTCCCGAATACGGCGATCACGATGGTGTTCGGCAGCACCATGATTCTCTCTCAAGCGATGACTCGCCACAGCGACGACGACGCCCCCTTCGTCTTTGATCCGCGCACGCCATACGTGGTGTTCTCGGTGGTGGATCCCGACACCGGCGAGCAAGTGCCTTACGGTCAACGCGGACAGGTCGTGATGAACCATCTCAGCAAGGGCATGTTCCTGCCGAACAACCTGGAGCGCGACAGTGCGATCCGGCTGCCGGGACCCGAAGGCCAAGTGGGTGATTCGCTCAGCGAGGTACAGCCCGTCGCAGCCTTCGAAGGCGAGCCCGTCATCGAAGGCGTCTACTGATGCGCATCGACGCGCTCGGCCCCGACGGCGCGTACCAGACCCGCAACCGCGAAACCGTCACGACCACCGCCGGTGTGGCGGCCGTCGATCTCAGCATCGTGCCGCCGCTGTATGTGTCGCGCACTATCAGCGCGCAACGCAACACCCGGCCGCTGCCGGCACAACAACGGGAAGCCGCATTGGCCAAGGCCGCCGACGCCTTCGCCACCGGGGTAATCGCGGGGCTGGACTTCGACAGCTACGTCGAGCTGGCAAGCCGGATTTCCGGAGTCCCGATCGCGGTAACGCGGTCGAGCGCACGCGGCGTCGCCGATTGTGTCGCTTCAGCATCCGGTGTGGCGCAGCTGGCGAGACCGGCCGGCGCTGCCTCGGATTGGCGCGACCCGCGCACCCGCAGTGGCGCTGCGGTGTGGGTGCGGCGGGGCGAGGTATTCGGTGTGCTGGCCTCTGGAAACGGCCCGGGGGTGCATGGGCTGTGGCCTCAGGCGCTGGCTCTCGGATACCGGGTGGCGGTCCGCCCGTCGCGCCGCGAACCGCTCACCGCGCACCGGCTGGTTCACGCGTTGCGGGAAGCCGGGTTTCGTCCGGCCGACGCCGTGTACCTACCTACCGATCATCGCGGCGCAGACGAGATCATCCGGTCGGCCGATCTCGCCATGATCTACGGAAGCCAAGACGTCATCGACACGTACGCCAACAACCCGACGGTGTTGGTCAACGGCCCGGGCCGGGCCAAGATCCTGATCACCGCCGACCACGACTGGCGAGACTACCTCGACGTCATCACCGACTCGATCGCCAACATTGGCGGGATCGCATGCGTCAACACGACCGCCGTGCTTTACGAGGGCGATCCCACTCCGCTGGCCCACGCGATCGGCGAACGGCTAGCGACGATTCCGGTGCTGCCTACCGAGGATGAGCAAGCGGTCCTTCCTACCCAAAACATCGACCAGGCACAGGCTTTGGCGAACTACCTGGCAACCGCGGCGACGGGCACTACCCCGGTGCTCGGCGCCGACCAGGTGGTCGCAGAACTGACCGATGGCTGCGCCGCACTGCGGCCGGCCGTGCACCTGATGACCACGCCCGACGTCACCAAGCTCAACATCGAGCTGCCCTTCCCGTGTGTTTGGGTCTCGCCGTGGTCACGCTCCGACGGTGTGGAGCCGCTTCGGCATTCGTTGGTGATCAACGCGATCACCAACGACGACGACCTGATCGATGATCTGCTCGCCGAGCCGACCATCGCCAATGTGTACCGCGGCCACCATCGCACGTATTACGGGGCACCCGAAATCCCGCACGACGGGTTCCTGGCCGATTTTCTGATGCGCAACAAAGGTTTTATTCGCGATTGACAGCAGCGATCATCGCCTGATTGAAGGCGGGATAGATGTCGTCGTACGTCCCGTCCCGCTCGGCGAACCGGAACCCCTTGACCCGGTCCACGATGATCTCGTCAGCCTGCGGCTGAGTCTGCAACAGAGTGATTGTCTCGGTGATGTACTCGTCCAATGGCATTGCCCTGGAATCGAATCCGCGCTCGCCCTGCAACCCGGTCTGCACCTGCGGCGGAATGATTTCGATCACCTGGACCGGGGTGTCACGCAGCTGAAATCGCAGCGACTGGGTGTAGGAGTGCAGCGCTGCCTTGGTGGCGCAATACGTCGGGGTAATCGCGCTCGGAATGAACGCCAGCCCGGACGTGACGTTGAGGATCGCCGCGTGTGGCTTGCCCAGCAGCCTGTGCAGCAACGCCGCGGTGAGCCTGATCGGTCCCAGCAGATTGATCGCGATGCTCAGCTCCGCCGCGCCGGGGCCACCGGCGGCGAGGTCCTCGACGCGCTGGATGCCGGCGTTGTTGACGATGACGTTGAGGTCCGGGTGGTGGTCGGTGAGCTCGATGGCAAATCGCCGGATGTCGGCGGGGTCGCCTTGATCCAGCGATAGGTATTGGATGCCCGGGTTGGCTTCGGTGACCGTCTTGAGGTGTTCGAGGCGCCGGCCCGCGATGATGACCTGGTTGCCCAATCGATGTAATGACTCGGCCAAACCGCGGCCGATCCCGGTGCCCCCACCGGTGACC
Source organism: Mycobacterium sp. (assembly GCF_049673265.1). GTDB lineage: Bacteria > Actinomycetota > Actinomycetes > Mycobacteriales > Mycobacteriaceae > Mycobacterium. Next base: position 12,851 of record NZ_JBATXN010000188.1, read on the forward strand.
AGGATCGTGTTGCCGGTCATCTGCATGACTTCCTCCTCCAGCTCTTTCCGTCGCCTGTCTGATACCTGCATACCCGCGGCCACCGAGGCGCCGCATGAAGACCCCGTAATCCTGTCGGCGCCCTGAACTAGCCTGTAACGGTGGCGCAGGTTCCGCGGACTCGCTACGCCACGTGTAGCGAAGTCGACATCGCCTACCAGGTCCTTGGTGAAGGGCCGACTGACCTGCTGGTGCTGCCCGGTCCGTCCATCCCGATCGACACGATCGACGCCGAGCCGTCGATGTACCGGTTCCACCGGCGCCTGGCATCCTTCAGCCGGGTGATCCGGCTTGACCAGCGCGGGGTCGGTCTCTCGTCGCGGGCGCCGTCGCTGGACGTGATCGGACCGAAGTTCTGGGCAAAAGACGCCATCTCGGTGATGGACGCGGTCGGGTGCGAGCGCGCGACGATCTTCGCGCCAGGGTTCGCCTCGATGACAGGGCTCATCCTCGCGGCCGACTATCCCGAGCGGGTGAGCAACCTGGTGATCATCAATGGCGCGGCCCGTACCCTTCGTGCTGACGACTACCCATTCGGCTTCGATATCCGCGACGACGACCCCTATACGACGGTTGCGATGGAACCCGATGCCGTCGACCAAGGCTTCGACATGCTCGGCTATATCGCTCCCAGCATGCGCAGCGACGACGCGTTCCGCGCATGGTGGGATATGGCCGGTAACCGCGCCGCCTCACCCAGCATGGCCCGCGCCATCATCTTGACCGTCAGGCATTGCGATGTCCGCGACACCCTGGCACGCATCACCGCACCGACGCTGGTCCTGCACCGCGAAGACTCGGAGTTCTGCCCAATCGACAACGGTCGCTACATTGCCGAGCACATCGGCGGAGCACAATTCGTCCAGCTGCCTGGAGCAGACGCTCTTTACTGGGTCGGCGATACCGCGCCGATGATTGACGAGATCGAAGAGTTCGTCACCGGCGTGCGAGGCGGCACGGGCGCCGAGCGGGTGCTGACCACGATCATGTTCACCGACATCGTCGGCTCAACCGAACGTGCCGCCGTGCTCGGCGACGGTCGCTGGCGAGACCTGCTCGACAACCACGACACCATCGTGCGCCACGAGATCGATCGGTTCGGCGGCCGCGAAGTCAACACCGCCGGTGACGGATTCGTCGCGACCTTCACCAGTCCGAGCGCCGCGATCGCGTGTGCTGACGCGATCGTCGACGCGGTCAGGGTCCTGGGCATCCAAGTGCGGGTGGGCATTCACGCCGGGGAAGTCGAGGTTCGCGGCGCTTTGAAGGAAGATGTCGCCGGGATGGCCGTGCACATCGGTGCGCGCGTCGCAGCACTGGCCGGACCCAGCGAGGTACTGGTTTCGTCGACGGTACGCGACATCGTCACCGGCTCGCGACACCGGTTCGCCGATCGCGGCGAGTACGCCTTGAAAGGCGTGCCGGGTCACTGGCAGCTGTGCGCCCTTGTGCGCGAGCTCGCCACCGTCAAGCAGTAGTGAGCTACGCTCGGCGGCATGCCACCGCGACTGAACCTGTTCACTAATCGCGAGCGCGCCAATTCCTTTGGGGGCGCGGCACACAACTACGACACATATCGTCGGCGGTACCCGGACCAGCTGATCGGCGACGTTGTGGCGTCTGGTGTTCGTCGAGTCGTTGACGTGGGCGCAGGAACCGGAATTGCTTCGATGCAGTTCGTCGAACGCGGCATCGATGTCCTTGCGGTCGAACCCGATACCCGCATGGCGGCCGTCGCACAAGCCAAGGGCATTCCGGTCGAAATCGCGACCTTTGAGCAATGGGAGCCTGCCGGCCGTCGATTCGACCGCGTGGTGTTCGCGGCATCGTTTCATTGGGTGGATCCGGCCGTGGCATTGCCGAAGATACGCGGCATTCTCAGTGACGGCGGGAAGCTCGCATTGATGTGGAACCGGCTGCGGCCCAGCCGGCCAACGCGTGCCCAATTCGAGTCGATCTATCAGGACTATATGGCTATCGACGCCCGCGGCGCGGACGGCGAACCAGGCGATCTCACCGACTTGCTGACCGCGGCGGGGTTCACGGTCACGCGCCGGAGTTATCCGCACAACCTGCAGTACTCAGCTCAACAGTGGGTGGACATCGCGTTTACTTTTTCCAATCACCTGACGCTGGCCGCCGACAAGGCCACCGAGCTCCGTACCAGAATGGCCGAGCTCATCGGTCCTTCGGGGGTGTCGGTCGGCGGAGACGCATTGGCGATCCTGGCGACGCCGTCCTAGCGCCGCCGCGTCTCGAACTGGAAGCGTCCGATTGCCCGGCGTAGGCTGCGAACAGAAGCCGGCCGTGGAAAAAGTCGCGGACTCGGTTTCGTAAACGCTTGTCAAACTTGGCATTTCATTGAGGAGTGGCGCTTATGACGACCCTGAACACGACGTTGTCTCCTGCCCTGCAGCGGGCGCTGGACCTGCTGATCGATCCGCCTACGGACCCCGATGTGAGCAACGGCTATCTCGACCTGCTGGGCAGTTCAGCAGCCGACGACGACAGCCCCGCCAGAAACACCGGTGCCATTCAGGCAGTGTGGGCGTCGTCGATCGGTTCGATGCTTTACGACAATGCGCAGGCCATATCGCGCAGGTTCGTCGCCTCGTTGCAGCACCCGATCGAGTGGTTGAACATTCCGCAGGGCGGGGTGGCCTTGGATGTCGGCTCCGGTCCCGGTTCGGTGACCGCGTCGCTGGCGCGCGCCGCAGAACCCGACGGACTTGCCTTGGGAGTCGACATCTCCGAGCCGATGCTGGCGCGCGCTGTGCGGGCTGAAGCTGGACCACAGGTCGGCTTCCTGCGCGCCGATGCGCAGCGGCTGCCGTTGCGCGACCAGACCGTCGACGCCGTCGTTTCGATCGCGGTCCTGCAGCTGATACCCGACCCGACGGCAGCACTGTCGGAGATCGCCCGGGTACTGCGACCGGGCGGTCGACTTGCGGTGATGGTGCCCATCGTCCGAAGTCTGCCGATGCTATGGCAGAAGCTGCCCAGCGGCGGGGCGTACGTGTTTGGCGAAGATGAGATCGGCGACATTCTCGAAGACCACGGCTTCGCCACCGTGCGCACCAAGACCCTCGGCACTTTTCAGTGGGTGCGTGCCAAACGGGGTTGACGCCCGCAGCGTTTCACATCGACGGGTGATTTTCCCGGACTCCGCCGTACATGCCCCACCGGACGATCAATGGCATTACCACGCGATCAACCGACCACGACGGGAACCGCAGGGCATGACCGGTGGGGAAGAACACCTCCAACCCGCTGGGCTGTATCCCGAATAACGAGCCCCACCGCCGGCCCGGCGCCCGGTAGCTGCGCAACGCTCGACCGGCAAGCTCGGCGCGAATATTTCTGGCCACCAACGCATCCCCGCGATTGCGGGCGGAGCTGCGCAGCGGGTCGGTGGCCGCGACATCCCCGATCGCGAACACCCGTTGCTGGCCGGGCACCCGCAACTCGGGTGTCACGGGAACGAAGCCGTGCTCATCGAGCAGCTCGGGCGGCAGCCAGTCGGTGTTGGGCTGCACGCGCCCGATCGCCCACAGCACGGCCTCGGCCGACGCCGGGGGTTGTCCTGTGCTCCACTGCACCGGCTCGCTGGTGATCTCGTCGCCGGCGAACCCGTCGTCGATCACCGCGCGGTGCCCCGGGTGAAGGCCGACACCGAGATCGGTCAGCCGGGCGTGGATGCGCTGCCAAATCCGCGGGTGATAGCCGACCAACGCTCGCTCGCCGGGGAAGTAGAGGTCGATTCTCTTGTGCGGCCAGGTAGTTGCCATGTTGGCGGCGCTGCTGACCGCGGCTGCCCCGCCGCCCACGACGATCACGGACTTGGCGTCCACCACCCGGTTGTGGGCAGCGCGCAGATCGGCGCCGATCTCGGCGGCCGACTGCATCGTCGCCCGGCGCCAGAAGCCATTGCTGACCCCGGTGCAGATGACCAGCGCGTCGTACTCCTCGGCGAACGTCGTACCGTCGTCACGCCGACCGGAGACGGCTCGAGCGACTATATCGAGTGCGGTCAGCGTGCCCTGAATGATCCGCACCCGATCCAGACGACGGAATCGGTCGAATGGGATCCAGTAGTCCCGGGCCCAGTCATCGGGCCGGGACAACCGCACGCCGAGTTCCTGCCCGCTGACCAGTGCAGGTTTGACCGAGATGCCGACGACGTCGGCGTGCCGGGAGAGCCGAATCGCGGTGAGGATGCCGACATCCCCCAGCCCCGCGACGACGACGCGTTTGCGGCTCATGCCAGCAAACTGTAACACGTTCTAACTGGGGCCGATCGGCGTCAAACTGGCTAGTGCTGTCCCGCGTTTTGACGGGCGAGCCGTTCATCGTGGATCCTCACCAGTTCACGGAATCCCAGTCGGTGATAATGCGGCACCGGCTGAATTCCCCACTGGTCCTGGGCGGTTGCTTTTCCGGCCGCACCCTCAGGTGGCCCGAACATCGGATACGGGAATTGGCACGCAAGAGTGTCGTTGGAGTATCGGACCTTCATCAGCTCGCTGCAGATCTGGGTGAGGCTCAGGGTCGGCCAACCGTAGTAGATCGCCATGAAGGGCAGCGTGAACGCACCTTCGATGACCAGCGCGACCAGGCAAACCATGACTGCGCGCTTGATCCATTTGTGCATTCGCGCGTAGTAGGGCGTGGTGCCAGGCGGCAGATCGTCTGTCGTTGTCGAGGTTGTCACGGTAGTCCTTCCTAGTCGGAGAAGATTTCGCGGTTGACGGTGTGCAGGTAGGGGACGGCAAGGAAGGGGGTGATGTAGAAGATGTCGTAGAGCCACCAGCCGACGACCGGGAATACCACGCCGGCGTAGCGCACGTCGGCATACATCGTCATGTTGAACACGTAGCCGATCCAGATCACCACGCCCATCCAGCAGGTGATGATCATCCACTGATGGCCCCACCGCTTCATCTGCAAGAACCCGATCGCCGCAGCGACCCGCATGGAGAACACGGTCAGGATTAACCCGGCCACCCAAGCCTTTTCACCGGGCCCCGCTGCGCCGCCGACCCACAGCTCGTTGTAATGCCAGAAGTAGCCGGCATCGAACATGTTTCCCCACCCGACCATCAGCACGCGGTTGATCAGGGTGTGGTTGGCCACCAGATCCAGGGCCCAGCCGAGGCTGTTGAGGCATCCGTCGATCAACACGAGGTAGCCGATCAAGGTGACGATCATCGGCCGCACCGACAGCCCGGCCCGTAATGCCTGGCGCTGCAGCCACACTCCGCGCATGAAGATTGGAAATCCGATGACTCCGGGGGCCCACATCCCCATCAACGCAGCCCCAATGATCATCCATTTGTCAGCCCGCCGCTGGGCATCACGGGATTCGTCGTAGTGCTCGTCGAGGCGCAGCGATGAACGACGCTTGAGCATAGGCAGATTCACAAGTGCCACCAGCCTCGGGCAAACGACATGTACAGCTGGATGAGGAACATCGTCAGCAGGTAGCCGTAGATGAAGACTTGGAAGACGATGAGCGCTCTCTTGCGTTTGCGTTCTTGTTGGTCCATATCGGATTCCTTTCTTAGCCGTCGAGGGTGAGCAGGCTGGCAGCCGCGACTTCACGCAATCCGTCGTGGATCGCGCCGTCGGTTGTGAGTGGCGCGAGGACGCAGGCTTCTGCGGCCTCCATTTCGCTTGCGCCGGCAGCGATTAGCTGCGCGGCGGTGACCAGCGCCCGAGTCGATGGCGGCTCGAAGTGAAAGACTTCGTCGGCGGCGCGGATTGCCAGGGCGCACTGCACGAGTCGGCGCGCAATTGCGCGCTCGACGCTCGCTTCGGTGACAATAACTTCGGCTTCACGCTCTGGCGGAAGGTAGTTCATCGCAAGCGTGGCGAACCGTTGCCGAAACGAGGGTTTGAGCTCCTTGAGCGAGCTGCGGTAGGCGGGGTTGTAGGAGCAGACCAACATGAACGAGGCTGGTGCCTCGACAGTTTCACCGGCGCGATCCAGGTATAGCGCGCGGCGGTGATCAGTCAACGAGTGCAGGATCGCCAACGAGTCGTGGCGGGCTTCGACAACCTCGTCGAGGTAGCAGATCGCGCCGGCTTTGACCGCCTTGGTCAGTGGTCCATCGGTCCACACCACATCCCCGCCGACCACCATGAATCGTCCAACCAAATCTGAACTCGTCAGATCGTCGTGGCAGCTGATCGTAACGACGGGCCGCCCGAGCAGCAGGCCCATATGCTCAACTAGGCGCGTTTTACCGCAACCTGTTGGCCCGGTGAGCATTACCGGGATACGCCGGTGGTAGGCCTGCTCGAACAACTGCACTTCGTTGCCGTTCGCGAGATAAAGATCGGTCGTCATTGGTCCCCTCCGAGGTTGTCGATCATGCGCAAACCAGCTCCCGGTGAACGTGTGCCAACACGCGTGGAAGCTCTTCGACACGCTTGATCCGTTGGGCGCGGCGCGGACCGAATACTTCCGGGAGCGGATCGACCCGGGTGGGTCCGACACCGACGTAATAGACGGAGACGCCGGCCTGGTTGGCTTCGTCAACCGCGTGTGCCACATCCGCCCATGCGTAGCGGCCCTCGTAGCCCTCATCGGACATCAGTCCGTCGCCGATCACGATGAGCAGGCGACGTTCGGATGGTTGTGCCAATAGCCGGTTCGTTAGGTGTCGCAGCGGTGCGCCCAGCCTGGTGTAGCCGCCGGTCGCCAAACCCGAACCGCTGGGGACCACAAGCCCCTTGTCGCGGAAATCCTTCAGGCAGCGCACCTCGACGTGATGGCGGGTGTTGCCGGTGAATGCGAAGATGCCGTGGCGTTCGCCGGCACGGGTCATCGCGCGCGACAGCGCATCTGCACATGCCAACTCCAAGCGGAAGATCCGTCCGCCGTGCACTCCCAACGACGAGCTGGCGTCGAGCAGCAGAGCCGTCGTCACGTCCCGACCGCTGGGCAGCAGCTCTCGAAAGACACGTGGCTCGTTGGCTTCTCCGCTCATCAAGTCGAGGTAGTGGCTGACGTAGGAGTCGACATCGAGGTCGGCGCCGTCTTCCAGGTGATTGGTCATTGCCCGATAGGTATGGGCTTCGAACCACTTGCGCAGATCCGCCGTTGCCGGTGCGAATTCGCGTTCTCTGTTGGCGGGTGCGCGCTCGACCACGGCGACGTGGTCGAGCAGGAAGCTGTTGGTCCACGCATTCCACTCTGGATAAGGAATGCCTTGTCTGCGTTGTGGATTGATATCCACGTCATTGTCCTCAGGCCTGCTAGGTGGCGGCAGGTTGGGGTTGCGCACGCCGCCGTCTCCGCCGACGGGCACTGAGTAGGCCCGGGGCCGGCGCTTCTGCCCGGTGGTCCACGGCATCCTGCCGTACCGCCGCATCGCACTGGCCAGCCCGCGCGTCCTCGCGAATGCTGTCGGCAATGAGCCCAGCAATGGATGTGTTTCCAGCTGCTGGCGTGTTCGGGCCAGTTCTATCGCGCGGTCGAGTATCTGCGTGGCTTCCATGCCGCTGTCGCCGATTTCGAGATCGGGCAGCAGCCGCCGCAGCTCGGTCATCAGCCCGGGCCACGTGATGGCGACCCACCCGAGCGCGACGCCGCCCTCGACGACACTGAGCGCGCAACGCTCGCGGTCCGACATATCGTGCAATCGGTATGCTGCGATTCGCTCTTTGGACGGCGAACATTGCAGTGCCACTCCGCATGTCAACGTTCGCAGCGTCCAGGCAGATGCCATGGCTGGATACGGAACATGCACCACGCGGAGCGAGGCGTCCAAGCTGAAGCTGCGTCTTGGCCCGGTCATCAGGCGTGCACCCTCACGACGCTGATCGCTGAAAGCGACAGCCGCCAACGCGCAACTGCGCTCGGTCGCCGTCGCACGCGCGTCTGAGAGTTCAGCCACGGTCGCTGCGCTCAGAACGTCCCGAGGCTGGAAAACAACCAGTACCAGAATCCGATGATCAGGGCAGTGCCACCCCACGCCGCGATGTAACGGCAGATCTCCCAGAGCATGTCGAACCTCCTTAGGTGGTCAGTCGGAGAAGATTTCGCGGTTGACGGTGTGCAGGTAGGGGACGGCAAGGAAGGGGGTGATGTAGAAGATGTCGTAGAGCCACCAGCCGACAACCGGGAATACCACGCCGGCGTAGCGCACGTCGGCATACATCGTCATGTTGAACACGTAGCCGATCCAGATAACCACACCCATCCAGCAGGTGATGATCATCCACTGATGGCCCCACCGCTTCATCTGCAAGAACCCGATCGCCGCAGCAATCCGCATGGAGAACACGGTCAGGATTAACCCGACCTCCCAAGCCTTTTCACCGGGCCCCGCTGCGCCGCCGACCCACAGCTCGTTGAAATGCCAGAAGTAGCCGGCATCGAACATGTTTCCCCACCCGGTCAACAGCACCCGGGCCAGCAGGGTGTGGTTGCCAACCAGATCCAGAGCCCAGCCGAAGGAGTTGATCGCGGCGTCGATGATGACCAGATAGCCGATCAAGGTGACGAGCATGGGCCGCACCGACAGGCCCTCGCGCTGGGC
>NZ_JBATXN010000189.1:0-6412 GCF_049673265.1 Mycobacterium sp.
CTGTCCGCCCAAGACGTGGTCGCCGACTTTTCCGACAACCTGGCCGAGGAGCTGAACTTCCGCCTCGAGGCGCAGTCGATGGAGGCCTGGGTGTCGCACCTGCACGCCTCGCCGCTGGGCCGCAACATCCGGGTCCCCCAGGTGTACTGGGACCTGACCAGCGACCGGGTGCTGACGATGGAGCGGGTGCAGGGCATCCGCATTGACGACGTCGCCGCCATCCGCAAGGCCGGATTCGACGGCACCGAGCTGGTCAAGGCGTTGCTGTTCAGCCTGTTCGAGGGCGGCCTGCGACATGGCCTGTTCCACGGCGACCTGCACGCCGGCAACCTCTACGTCGACGAGGCGGGCCGCATCGTGTTCTTCGACTTCGGCATCATGGGCCGCATCGATCCGCGCACCCGCTGGTTGCTGCGCGAGCTGGTATATGCCCTGCTGGTCAAGAAGGACCACGCCGCGGCGGGCAAGATCGTCGTGTTGATGGGCGCCGTGGGCACAATGCGGCCCGAAGCCCAAGCCGCCAAGGACCTGGAGAAGTTCACCACCCCGCTGACCATGCAGACGCTGGGCGATATGTCCTACGCCGACATCGGCAGGCAGCTCTCGACGCTGGCCGACGCCTACGACGTCAAGCTGCCCCGCGAGCTGGTGCTGATCGGCAAGCAGTTCCTCTATGTCGAGCGGTACATGAAGCTGCTGGCGCCGCGATGGCAGATGATGTCCGACCCGCAGCTCACCGGATACTTCGCCAACTTCATGGTCGAGGTCGGCCGCGAGCACCAATCCGATGTAGAGGTATAGGTCTGTGGAAATCCGAAGCGGCACAGCACGTTCCGGCGATCTGGACATCTATTACGAAGACATGGGCGACCCGGGCGACCCGGCCGTGCTGTTGATCATGGGGCTGGGCTCGCAACTGCTGCTGTGGCGCGACGGCTTCTGCGAGAAGCTCGTCGCCGAAGGCCTACGGGTGATCCGCTACGACAACCGCGACGTCGGCCTGTCCAGCAAGACCGAGCGGCGCCACACCGGGGGGGCGCAGATCCCCCGGATGCTGAAGTTCTGGCTGGGCATCCCCGGCCAAGCCGATTACACGCTCGAAGACATGGCCGACGACGCTGCCGCGGTGCTCGACCACCTCGGCATCGAGCGCGCACACATCGCCGGCGCGTCGATGGGCGGCATGATCGCCCAGATCTTCGCTGCCCGGTTCCGTGCGCGGACGCGGTCGCTGGCGGTGATCTTCTCCAGCAACAACCAACCGTTCCTGCCACCGCCGGCGCCGCGCGCACTGTTCGCGGTGCTCAAGGGGCCGGCGCCGAATTCCCCGATCGACGTGATCGCCGACCACTCGGTGAAGGTCTGGCGAATCATCGGCAGCCCCCGCTACCCGGCGCCCGAGCAGCGGCTGCGTAACGACGCGATCGAGGCCTACGAACGCTGTTACTACCCGTGGGGCATCAGCCGGCATTTCAGTGCGATCATCGCCAGCGGCAGCCTGCTGCGCTATGACCGGCAGATCACCGTACCCACCGTGGTCCTGCATGGCCGCGAGGACAAGCTGCAGCGCCCGTTCGGCGGCCGGGTAGTCGCCCGCGCGATCCGGGGAGCTCGTCTGGTGTTGATCGACGGCATGGGCCACGACCTGCCCGAACAGCTGTGGGATCGGGTTATCGGCGAGCTGACGAGCACTTTTGCCGATTCGGTCTGACCAGGCCGATCGACTACCATAACGGGCGGATAACCGGGGGGAAAACCAGAAAGGCACACGCTCGCATGGCGGAAAAACTGAGGCCACATTTCGAAGACGTCCAGGCGCACTACGACCTGTCTGACGACTTCTTCCGGCTGTTTCTCGACCCGAGCCAGACCTACAGCTGCGCCTACTTCGAACGTGACGACATGACGCTGGAAGAAGCCCAGCAAGCCAAGGTCGACCTGGCGTTGGGCAAGCTGGGTCTGCAGCCCGGGATGACGCTGCTCGACGTGGGCTGCGGCTGGGGCAGCACGATGCGCCGCGCGATCGAGAAATACGACGTCAACGTCGTCGGCCTGACGTTGAGCAAGAACCAGACCGGGCACGTGCAGAAGATGTTCGACGAGCTGGAGACCCCGCGTACCAAGCGGATCCTGCTGGCCGGCTGGGAAGAGTTCGACGAGCCGGTGGACCGGATCGTCTCCATCGGCGCATTCGAGCACTTCGGGCACGACCGCTACGACGACTTCTTCAAGATGGCCTACGACGCGCTGCCCGACGACGGGGTGATGCTGCTGCACACGATCACCGCCCTGACCGGCCCGCAGATGGTCGAACGCGGCATGCCGCTGACCTTCGAGCTGGCCCGGTTCCTGAAGTTCATCTTCACCGAGATCTTCCCGGGCGGCCGGTTGCCGTCGATCGAGAAGGTCGAGGACCACTCGTCGAAGGCCGGCTTCAGGTTGACCCGCAGGCAGTCGCTGCAGCCGCATTACGCCAAGACCCTCGACCACTGGGCCGCGGCGCTGGAGGAGCACAAGAGCCAGGCCATCGAGATCCAGTCCGAAGAGGTCTACGAGCGCTACATGCAGTATTTGACGGGTTGCGCGAAGGGATTCCGGGTCGGATACATCGACGTCAACCAGTTCACGCTGGAGAAGTAGCCCCAGCAGCGCAAAACAGGACCGGGGGCTAGCTCGGTAATGCGACAATGCCGGGTATTGTGCTTTCGCTATGCACTACCGCAGCAGGAAGGGCCACGAAACGCTGATGACTGAAAATCCAGTCACCCCGATCACCAAGCGGACGCGTCCCGAGGACATCCAGGCCCACTACGACCTCTCCGACGACTTCTTCGGGCTGTTCCAGGACCCGACGCGGACCTACAGCTCCGCCTACTTCGAGCGTGACGACATGACGCTGGAAGAAGCCCAGATCGCCAAGGTCGACCTGAACCTCGACCAGCTGGACCTCAAGCCTGGTATGACGCTGCTGGACATCGGCTGCGGCTGGGGCACCACGATGAAGCGTGCCGTGGAGAAATACGACGTCAACGTCATCGGCCTGACGTTGTCGAAGAATCAGCACGCCCGCGCTCAGCAGGTGCTGGACAGCATCGACACCAACCGCTCACGTCAGGTGCTGCTTCGTGGCTGGGAGGATTTCAGCGATCCCGTCGACAGGATCGTGTCCATCGAGGCGTTCGAGCACTTCGGCTTCGAGAACTACGACCACTTCTTCAAGAACACGTTCAACATCATGCCCGACGACGGGCGGATGACGGTGCAGAGCAGCGTCGCCTATCATCCCTACGAACTGAATGCGCGCGGCAAGAAGTTGACCTTCGAGACGGCTCGGTTCATCAAGTTCATCCTCACTGAGATCTTCCCCGGCGGCCGCTTGCCGTCCACCGCGATGATGGTCGAACACGGCGAGAAGGCAGGTTTTGTGGTGCCCGAACCGCTTTCGCTGCGGCCGAGCTACATCAGGACATTGCGACTTTGGGGCGACGCGCTGGAGGCCAACAAGGACAAGGCCCTGACGATCCAGTCCGAAGAGGTCTATGAGCGCTACATGAAGTACCTGCGCGGCTGCGAGCACTACTTCGCCGACGAGATGCTGGATGTCAGCCTGGTGACCTACCTCAAGCCGGGCGCCGTCGCCTAATCTGTTTCCGCGATTCCGCGGGCCCAGCTGTCGGATTGCGGCTGCATTGTTCGTCGGACAGGTAGAGAGTGGGACGCAGGGTTCCGCTCACTACCGGAGGTGACCACGATGCAGTACCTAGCTCTGTTGATCAGCCAGGAGCGGGATCTCACGCCCGACCAGGGCGCAAGCGAGATGGCGGCCTACGAAAGTTTCCACACCAAAGCCGGGTCGGCGATCCGCGGCGGTGACGCGCTGTTGCCCGCGGCGACCGCGGTGCGCATCGCCGGCGGTCCGGACGCGCCGACGGTCACCGACGGGCCTTTCGCCGAGGCCGCCGAGATCGCGTGCGGCTACTACGTCTTCGAAGCCGAAAACCTGGACGACGCATTGGCATTCGCCCGCGATATCCCCGCCGCCAAGCACGGCGCCATCGAAGTTCGGCCGATCTACCACACCGTCGATCCGGAATGGTCACGGCACGACGGCCAGTGGCTGGCGTTGCTGCTGGAACCACCGGCTGATGCCAACGTTCCCGGTACACCCGAATGGGAGGCCGAAGCGGCCCGACACGGCGAATTCGCCGCTGTCGCAGGCGATCACATCGTCGGCGGGGCCGCATTGCACGAGCCTGCGACGGCGACCACGGTTCGCGTTCGCGACGGCGAGGTGCTGTTGACCGACGGTCCCTACCCGGAAGGAGCCGAGATCGCCACTGGCTTCTACGTGCTCACCGCCGGCGACCGTGACGAGGCGGTCAAACTGGCCGCGATGATCCCGGCCGGCGCCGTGGAGCTACGGCAGTTGGCGGGAGTTGCCGGCCTCTAACGCCCATGGCTGACCTGGACGGCGTCTTCCGGCGCGAGTGGGGCCCGACGGTGGCCGCGCTGGCCCGGTGGTCGGGTGACCTCAGCGTCGCCGAGGACGCCGTCCAGGAGGCCTTCGCCGAGGCGTTGCGGGTGTGGCCGAGCGACGGTATACCGGACAACCCCGGGGCATGGGTGCTGACTGTGGCGCGTAACCGCGCCCGCGACCGGTTGCGCCGCGAATCAGTCCGCCCGGGAAAGGAATTGGCCGCTGTGGTGGAGCACATCCGGGCGCGCACCGATCACGCAGACCCGCATCCCGTCCGCGACGACGAATTGCGGATGATGTTCACCTGCGCCCACCCGGCACTCGACAGGGTGTCGCAGCTCGCGCTGACGCTGCGACTGGTTTCGGGGTTGACTGTCGCCGAGATCGCCCGGGCACTGCTACAGACCGAGGCCGCCGTCGGTCAGCGAATCACCCGTGCCAAGACCAAGGTCCGGCACGCCAACATCCCACTGCGGGTACCGCCGGCCGAGTTGCTGCCCGAGCGCACACCGCACGTGCTCAGCTGCATCTACTCGGTGTTCACCGAGGGCTACTGGTCCACCGCGGGCCCGTCGGCAATTCGCGACGAGCTGTGCGACGAAGGGGTCCGGCTGGCCGGCGAGCTGTGCGCGTTGATGCCGGCTGAACTGGAGGCGCACGCGTTGGCAGCCCTTGTGCTGCTGCATGATTCGCGACGGACGACCCGGGTAGATGCCGATGGGTCGCTGGTCCCGCTGGAAGAGCAGGACCGCCGCCGCTGGGACCGCGGCCGCATCGCGCGCGGCCTGGATCGGCTGCGGGCGGCCCACGGTTCGACGGGCCCGTACCTGCCGCAGGCGGTGATCGCCGCGCTGCATGCGACAGCGCCGTCCTGGGAGCAGACCGATTGGCGAAGCATCTGCGCGGCCTACGACAAGCTGTTGGCGATGACGGATTCGCCGGTGGTGCGGGCGAATCGGGCGTTGGCGATCGGCTTCCGCGACGGCCCGGATGCCGGGCTGGCGGCGTTGGACAAGGTGGCACACGATCCGCGGCTGGCCCGGTCCAACCTGGTGGCGTCGGTGCGCGCCGACTTGTTGCGGCGGGCCGGACGATACGACGACGCCGTCACCTGGTATCGAACGGCGTTGGCGTCCAATGGTTCCGAGCCGGGCCGCGACTACCTGCGCCGGCGCATCGCCGAACTCTCTTAGGCCTCGCCGGAGTTGCGCGAGATCGAAGCGGCGACCCGACCGCCCAAGTCGCCCTTGAGATATTGGGCGCGGCATGCCCGTCGCGCGAGCTTGCCGCTGGTGGTTCGCGGGATAGTGCCCGCCGCAACCAACAGCACATCCGACAACGGCAGGTGATGCCGGCGGGATACCGCCGCCCGGATGGCATCGATGACCTGTTGCAGATCTGCCCGGGCCGCGACCGGCGCCCGTTCGGCCACGATGACCAGACGCTCGCCGGCCTCATCGGCTCGCGCTCCCGGCACCTGGTTGGCTGGCACCGAGAACGCCGCCACGTAACCCGCTCGCACTGCCGGCGACGCCTCGGCCGTGGTGGCCTCGATATCCTGCGGATAGTGGTTGCGGCCATCCACGATAATCAGATCCTTGATACGCCCGGTGATGTAGAGCTCACCGTCGAGGTAGACACCGAGATCCCCGGTCCGCAGCCAGGTGGCCTCGCTCGGCGCCCCGTCCGCATGGCTACCGACGGGCAGCCGGCTCTGCAGCTTGTTGCCGAACACCTGCTCGGTTTCCTCGCGGCGGCCCCAGTAGCCACGGCCGATGTTGTCGCCGTGCAACCAGATCTCGCCGACCTCGCCGTCGGGTAGTTCCGCCTCGGCGCCGTGGTTGACGATGACGCCCCACTGGCTCTCGGAGATCTGCCCGCAAGAAACCTGCGGGATGGCGTTGGGCGCGTCCGGCTCCACCCGAACCGCATGTC
>NZ_JBATXN010000190.1:0-3494 GCF_049673265.1 Mycobacterium sp.
GTGGCGGGCCGGTGGTCGGCGTTGCCCGTGCCCGAACCGGATTCGACGGTGCGGGCACACCACCAAACCGAGCTGCTGCTCAACCGCCACGGCGTGCTGACCAAAGGCGCGGTGGCCGCCGAAGCAGTGCCGGGCGGATTCGCGATGCTCTACAAAGTGCTGACCACGTTCGAGGAAGCCGGCCGATGCCAACGCGGCTACTTCGTCGAGTCATTGGGTGGAGCGCAATTCGCAGTGGCATCAACGGTCGACCGGCTGCGTGGCTACCTCGAAGGCATCGATCCGGAGCGCCCCGAGTACCGGGCGGTGGTGCTCGCCGCCGCCGATCCGGCCAATCCGTACGGCGCCGCACTGCCCTGGCCGTCCCGCGCATCGCAGGACGACGGCGGCGCCCGGCCGGGCCGCAAAGCCGGAGCCCTGGTTGTGCTGATCGACGGCGAATTGGTTTGGTTCGTCGAACGCGGCGGTCGCTCGCTGTTGACCTTCAGCGACGAGCTTGAGGTCAACCACGCGGCCGGCGCGGCGTTGGCCGAACTGGTGACGGGCGGGCGGGTCAGTTCGATTCTGGTTGAGCGGATCAACGGCCTCGCGGTGCTGGGACCCGACGTGTCGGCGCCGGCCGTCAATGCGCTGTCCGACGCCGGGTTCGCCCGTACCCCCCGCGGGCTTCGGCTGCGATAGCGCATGCCCGAGGGGGACACTGTCTTTCACACCGCAGAAACACTGCGGAAGGCCTTGGTCGGTCGCACATTGACCCGATGCGATGTGCGGGTACCGCGATTCGCCACCGTCGACCTGACCGGTGAGGTGGTCGACGAGGTGCTCAGCCGTGGCAAGCACCTGTTCATTCGCGTCGGGCCGGCCAGTATCCACTCGCATCTGAAGATGGACGGCAGCTGGCGGCTGAGCACGCGCCCGCCCGATCACGCCCGACGACGATACGGGGCGGAATCGCCCCGAGGTGGGGGTACCTCCCGCTTGCGGGGGAGAGTCGGGCACTCCGCTTCGACACGAATCATCTTGGAAGCAAGTGGAATTCGTGCCATCGGGATTGACCTCGGCGTACTGGAGATCCTCGACCGGCAACACGACGAGGACGCGGTAGCCCATCTGGGGCCGGACTTGCTGGGTGCCGACTGGGATGCACAGGTCGCCGCGGCCAACCTGACGGCACAGCCGGATCGGCCGATCGCCGAGGCGCTGCTGGACCAGCGCGTGATGGCGGGGATCGGCAATGTCTATTGCAACGAACTGTGTTACATCAGCGGACGGCTGCCCAACGCTCCGGTCAGCTCGCTACCCGACCCGCAGCGGCTGGTCAGGCGGGCACGAGAAATGCTGTGGGCCAACCGATCACGGTGGGACCGTTGCACTACCGGCGACACCCGATCGGGCCGTCAGCTCTGGGTGTACGGACGCGCCGGGCAGGAGTGCCGTCGCTGCGGCACCGCGATCGAAAAGGACAGCACCGGCGACAGGGTCGCCTACTGGTGTCCAGCCTGCCAACGTTGAGCGCCCAGAGGCCAGTTATGACACACCCTCGCGTTAAACCGTTGCCATAACTGGCCCCTCGGCGCCGGCGCTGGCTTTAGCCGAGAGGTCCGAAAAGACCCAGGGCGTCAAGGAAGGCGGCCACCTCCGTGCCGTCAACCACCGGCGCGAGCGCGCTGCCGTGGGACAGCAGGGAGGTCAGCAATTCGCCCAGCGTGTCGTCGCCGAGGATTGTCGGGTTGGGACTGAGGATTCCGCTAGTGGGTAGGTTGTCCACGAACGTATTCCAGGGCTCGGCGAGTTGCGCTGACGATATGCCCAGCAACTGATTCAGATCCGCGTTGCCCAGCGTCGTCGTGACGTTGCCGACGGTTATCGGAAGGCTGCCCAGCAGCTCCGTACTGGTGTTGGTGTTCAGCAGCGAGCTCAGCAAGTCACTTATCGAATTGGTGGGACTCAGGTTCGGATCGAGCAAGGTGCCGTTGAAGTTCTTGATCACGTCCACAAGACCTGCGTACTGGCCAAGGCCTAAGGAGTCGAGAAGGCTTTGTATCGTCCCGCCCGCACCGGGTCCACCCAACACGTCCCCGACGATCGTGTCGATCGGCAGACCGCTAATCGGGTCATTGCCGATATAGATGGTGTTCAGTAGCTCGCCCACCTGAGCGCCGAGGGCGGGGATGGCGGCGCCCAAAGTCGTGTCGTTCGGGTTGAGGTCTGCCAGCAGGGCGCTTAGGGCCGATGCGGTGTCGAGGGGCGCAGGTGGAGTGAGATCGTGGTCGGTCCCGAGCGTCCCCAGCAGTTGGCCCATGGTGCCGATATTGAGGGCGTTCAACAGGGCCTGCACGCTTTCCTCGAACGTCGGGGAAGCGGCCAGCGCGACGTCTTGGTGCTGCGCAGGGGCGAACGCTCCCGCGGGATTGAGCCCGCCAAGCTGAGCGGCGCCTAAGAGCGCGCCGCCCGCGACGACCACGCCTGCAGCCACCGCGCTGACCCTCATCGCTGCGCGTTGCTGCTCTCGTACTGGCATTACACGGGTGAAACCATCAAAGTCACTGCGTCCAAGCGCGTGAGAACGGCGTTGCCGACGATGCCGCCCTCCGGAGCGAGTAGACATGGCGAACCTTTCCCTCAACTGAAAATAAGCTGAGATTTTCTCAGTTCTCCGGAACCTAGAGTGCTCTTTGTCACATGTCAAGTAGTTCTTAGTCACGTGTCGAGTAACTGCATCGATGCAGTTACTGATTGACACTCAGGCAAATAAGTGACGAAGGCACTGACGAACGGCGGCGTGGCGATGCCCGGCACCCAACGTTGAGCGCCCAGCGCATGTCCGTTCGGTTAACGATGGCAGAGGCTGCGCCGCTGTGGCGGCGGCATGCGATGATCGCTACGTCAGCGGCTGACTTGCCGTTCCCAACACTCGCGCTTCTGCTTAGCGGAGAGGTTCAGGATGACGACCACCGAAGTGTGCTCGCTTCGTCGTGCGCGATCGCTATTGGCCGGCCTGGTCCTGTCGGCCGGACTGCTCGGCCTTGTCGGGGCCGCAGCCCCGACCGCACATGCCGACGCCGTCGACAACAATTTCGTGAACGCGCTGAATTCTCGGGGCATTACCTTCGCGTCCGCGCAAGCCGCGATCGTCGCCGCCCACGAGGTCTGCGATGAACTCGATGGCGGTAGAGCCACCAGCGACGTCGCGAATGACGTGATGCAACAGAGTAGTTTGGACGGCTACCACGCAGGGTTTTTCGTCGGCGTCAGCATCGCTGCGTTCTGTCCGCGGCACGAAGGATCCTGACCCTTGCTGATCAGGAAAGCATTGTCCGGCACCGCGATCGCGTACTGCGCAGCCGCGGGGATCGCCACACCGGTCAGCGCCGACCCCAGCCCGTTCGGCACTCTCGGATGCGCTTGCAAGCCACCGGCCACCGTCGCTGATGGCAAGGCTCCTGCCACAACCCCACTGGACCAAGGCATTCAGAACGGCCTCGGCTCCTTGC
>NZ_JBATXN010000191.1:0-3965 GCF_049673265.1 Mycobacterium sp.
GCGAGCCGCTGGAATCGGCCGCGAATCCCGCCGCTGGCCACATGCTCCAGATAGCGCAGCTCGCCACCCGGACGCAACGACGAAAATAGTTGTTGCAGAACTGAATTGGAGTCATTCACCGAGCACAGAACCAGCGAGCACACCACCGCGTCAAAAGGCTCATCGGCCGAGAAATCCTCCACTGCCGCATCGCTCACCACGACTGGAACGCCTGCGTCGGCGGCCGCGTCGCGCGCTCGCACGGCGAGCCGATGCTCGGGCTCGACCGCCACAACCTGCGCGACGGAATCCGGGTAGAACGGAAAGTTGGTCCCAATGCCCGCGCCGACCTCGAGGACCCGGCCGGACAAGCCGGCGAGGTTTTCCCGACGGAGCGCGCGAATCTGCTCGGTCTCGTGGGCGGCGATCGTGGGCCAGACCCGGGCGAAGAACGGGTTGTCGACCGTTACCGGGGGCCGCTGGCGCGAAGACGTCACGCTGGTGAACCTTCTGTCCGTTTCTGCAAAGAGCCTGCCGCCATCAGCCATTCCACCGTCTGCTGCGGGGTGGCATCGGCGCCGGCGAGCCCCTCCACGACATGCCCGCAAAACACCGCACCGAGCACCCGGTCGGCGAACTCTTCTGGGTCGCCGAACGGCAGGTGTGGTTTGGCGATCATCAGCGATGCCACCCCGTGCGCAGCACTCCACAGCTGCAGGGCGACGGTCGCGGCATCGCCTGGCGGGCAGACGCCCTCGTCCATCAGCGACCGCACGGTGGCACACATGTGCTCGAACGCCGAGCTGGCCAGCGCTGCGTCGACGTCGCTGCCCGAGCGCCACTCGCTCATCGTCGCGATCCGGTAGAGCTCCGGGGTCTCGGTCGCGAACTGGACATATGCCCGCCCTTGCGCACGTAGCACCTCGATGGTGGACGGCTGCCTCGCGGAGACCCGCTGCATTTCCTCATCGAGCTTCTCGAAGTAGCGTGCGCACACGGCGTCGAGCAGGGTGTCTTTGTCTTCGAAATGCAGATAGATCGACGGCGGCGTCACCCCTACCCGGTGTGCCACCGAGCGAATCGAAACCGCTTTGGCGTGCCCGGTTTCCAGCAGGAGGTCGGTTGCGGCGTCCAGGATTTGGTCGCGCAGCAGATCGCCGGATCCACGAGGTGCACGACGACGGCGAAGGTTGTCCGCTGCCGGGCCGGCCGGGCTAGCCATTGTCGGTGACTGTCGCGGCGGAGCGCGCGGCCCGACCGCCGATGGGCACCGCCGGGTCGACGTCTTCGCGGCGATGCCGCCCGTTCGAACGATCAGCCGTTTCCGGCAGGGTCGCGCCATCGACCAACTCGCTGATACCGAACCGATCATGCAGCCAGCCCAGTGGCTTGGGCGCCCACCAACTCCACTGGCCGAGCACATGCATGAACGCCGGAACCAGGACCATCCGCACCAGCGTGGCGTCGGCCAGCACTGCGAGCGTCAGCCCGAGACCGAACATCCGCATGAATGACACCTGAGCAGCGATCAACGCTGCGAACGAAATCGACATCACCAGTGCGGCGGCGGTAACGACGCGGCCGGTCCGGGCCAGCCCGAGGGCCACACTTTCGTCGTTGTCGGCACGTTTTGTTCTGTTGTTCGCCGTCGCGGGACGGGCCGCGACGGACGCCAACCAGTACTCCCGTATCCGGGAAACCAGGAACACCTCGTAATCCATGGACAGGCCGAACGCGACGCAGAACAACAGCACCGGGATGTTGGCGACCAGCGTCCCGCTGGGAGTGGTCCCCAATGCGCGGAGATGGCCGTCCTGGAAGATCCACACCAGCGCTCCGAACGCCGCCGTAAGCGACAGCACATTGCACACCAGAGCTTTCAGCGGCAGCACCACGCTGCCGGTGAGCAGGAACAGCAGCGCGAAGGTGATCACCGCGATGAGACCTAACACCACCGGTAGTCGGGTAGTGATCCCGTGCACGCTGTCGCGGTTGATCTGCGCCAGTCCGGCCATTTCTACCGACCGCCCGGCGGGTCCGGCCACGGCGTGCAACCGGTCGAGCTGGGTCTGCGAGGCCTGCGAGAACAGCCGGGCGGTGGTTGCGACGGTCAAAAATGCGCTGCCGCCGGTCATCCCGGTGGGCGCGGATGGCGGCCCGACACGGTTGCCGGCCGCGAACGTTCCGGTCGGAGCGGATACCGCCGAGACGTTGGGCACCCGAGACAGGTCGGCGGCGTATCGGTCGAGCTCGGCCGGGCTCACCCCGCCGATGTCGGGGATGACAACGGGCACCGCCGTCGCCGAGTCATCGGTGAAGTCGCGGCGCAACTGGTCACCGACCGCATGCGCCGAGGCCGATCGCGGCAGCACCCGGTCGTCGGGCATACCCCACTTCACCGAGAGGAACGGAACCCCGAGTAGCAGCAACAACGCGACGACGGCCAGACCGACCGGAACCGCCCGGCGCGTCACGAACTTGGTCGACCGATACCAGAACAGCTGCTCCACCGGTTTGTGCGCCGGATCCGGGCGACCGAGAATCCGCCGTCCAAGCCGGCGGACGTCCAGCGCGTCTAACCGCGGCCCGAGCAGCACGATCGCCGCCGGTGTCACCACGATCGCCGCCACCGCGACGAAAGCCACGGTGGCCACTCCGGCGTAGGCAAAGGATTTCAAGAAGTACATCGGGAACAGCACCATCACCGCCATCGACAATGCGACGGTGGTTGCCGAGAACAGCACCGTCCGCCCGGCGGTAGCCATGGTCCGGATCAGCGCCTCGTCTCGACCGCTGCCATCGGCCAACTCGTCGCGATAGCGGCTGATGATCAGCAGGGTGTAATCGATGGCCAGGGCCAGGCCCAGCGCGCTGCTCAGGTTTAGTGCATAGGTCGAGACATCCGTACCGAAGCTGATCAGCCGCAGCACCGACATCGAGCCGACGATCGCCAGCCCACCCAGGACGATCGGCAAGGCCGCGGTCAGCAACCCGCCGAAAACCCAGACCAGCACCAGAAAGCTCAGCGGAATCGCCAAGGACTCCATCAGTAACAGGTCACGCTCGTTTTGGTGATTGATCTGGTCGTAGGCCATCGCCACCCCGCCGGCGCGGATCGTGACCCCGTCGCGGTCGTGCGCGACCTGCTTGGCGATGGCCTTGGCGTAGTTCTGCGCGTAGTTCTCGCCGCCTTCGAGGTTGGCCACGATCAACCCGGATTTGCCGTCCTTGCTCACCAGATCGTTGGCCAGGTGCGGCGGACTGGCGCTAGGTCCGGTCCACGCCGAGGACACGTTGTAGACCCCGGCCGACCGTTTCACCTGATCGACGATGCCGGTGGCGACCTGGCGGGCTTGGTCGCTGTGCGCGCCGCCCGGCGCGGTCACCAGGATCACCAGCTGCTGATCGCTCTGCCCGAACTTGTCGGTCAAGAGGTGAAGGGCGTGCGCCGACTCCGACTCCGGATCCTGAAAGCCGCCGGCGGAGAGGCTCTGGGCGACCGGGAGTCCGAATATTGCGGCCGCGACCATGACCAGGCCTGCGATGAGAAGTATTCGGCGCGGCGCGGCGATGGCAAGGCGAGCGATTCGCTGCAACATGCGTGTCCTTCCGCCGCGGATATCGGCGCTAACTTATCAGCGATAACCTAGCTCATACAGGTGTGTAGCGCGCCCCTCAACGCCTTAGCAATAGATACGTACCCGGCATCCGCGAGAGTTCAACGCAACGCCGGTTAACCACGACATTCCGCGGAGCCTATCGCCAGGTAATTCGATCCCTGACCAATATCCGGGATGCCGGACGTCGGGTCCACAGCGTGAAAACCCTACCCGACGGTAATATTGCCAATGTTTTCCGAATCGTGACTCAAAGATTCCTTAATGCGGGCTCATAGGCTCATCTACATGTGGATCGATGATTCGAGTGCCGACGTAATCAAGGCTGATTTCGAGGCTCTCTACCACGGCGACGTGCTGGTAGAAGGC
>NZ_JBATXN010000192.1:0-2349 GCF_049673265.1 Mycobacterium sp.
AGCCGGCGCTTGCCCCAGATGTCGACCTTGTCCACTGTGCCGCCGTCTTTGCGGATGACGTTGAGAAAGGTCTCCAACGACGGGGCAACGGTGCGCTCGTCGAGGGTGGGGTCAAGGATGACCATGATTTCGTATGGACGCATGGGAACCTCATCACCTCCGATGGTCGTCTACGGCCACGGTCTTGTCCGTGGCAGGAGGGTCGCCTGCGTCGGCAACCGCCTCAGGCTACCTGACGGTGGCTGAGCTGACGAAATCGCGGCACCCAGCTTCGAGTGTGCGTTTACGGCCTCGAGTGTGTGCTCAGGGCGAGGATTTCTCGATTTTTCCGCCGTCAGCGCACGCTCGACGCCGTGGTTGCACGCTCGTCCGCAGTGCTCGCCTGCGCCGAGTGCCGGAGCCGTGCGGGACGCAGCTGGCCAGGCAGCCAGCTGGGCGGCGCGTCGGGCGCCCTGTCGAACACCCCGCCCGCGGGATCGTCGACCCGTCCGCCCCAGCGCACCAGATCCTCCTCGGGCCGGTAGATCTGACGGACCACCAGCGCACACAGGGCCAGCACCGCGATGTCACGCAGCAGCACTGTGGCGGCGAACCACTGCTCGGGCAACCCGCGGTTGGGCACGTTGTAGAGGTAGTACATCCGCGGCACCCACACCAACGCGTCAATCATCATCCACGCCAACAGGATTCGGCGATGCGGCAATGCCAGCACCGCCAATGGCACCAGCCACAGTGAGAACTGCGGACTCCACACCTTGTTGGTCAACAGAAAGGCCGCCACCACCAGGAACGCCAGCTGGGCCACGCGCGGCCGCTGACGAGCAGTCAGCGCGACATAAGCGATTGCCGCACAACATAATACGAACAGCGCCAAGACAACTTCGTTGAGCGTTGTAGGTGGCTGCCAGAAACCCAGCTTCGGATCGAACCCGGGCCAGCCGGTGAACGATTTGACGACGCTGAACAGCGAATCCATGTCGTCGCCGCGGCGGGCGTTGAGCCGGAAGAACTCCGACCAACCTCGCGGGAAGAGCACCATCACCGGCAGGTTGACGACCAGCCAGGTCGCCACCGTCGCCGCCGCGGTGCGGGCCAGCTCACCGAGTCGCCCGGTCCGCATCCCCAGCACCAGCAGCGGCCCCAACAACAACGCCGGATACAGCTTGGCCGCGACGCCCAGCCCGAGCAGCACGCCGGCCAGTATCGGTCGCCGACGCGCCCACGCCAGCAGACCGCCGATCGCCAAACCCGTTGCCAGCGCATCGAAATTTGTGAACATCTGAAAGATCACCAGTGGCGACGCGCCGACCAGTGCCGCATCCCACACCCGCCGGCCGGCCAGCCTCGCGGTGGCCCACAACGTCGTCAGCCAAGCTAACGCGAGCCCGAGTGCGGCCACATCAAAAAAGACCACCACCTCGGCGATGACCGGCAATCCGGTAACTTTGCTCAACGCGGTATAGGTCTTGGCCAACGCCATCGACACGTACTGGTACACCCCGGTAAGCACCGGATACTCCATGTAGCGCACCGCAGGCTGGCCGTCGTACCGGATCTGTTGCTTGCCGTCGGCGTCCTTTTCCACCCAGCTGGACTTGTACGGAAACTTGCCCTGGCTCAACAACTCTGCGCCGTATAGCGGCACGGTGTCGGAGTAGCACAGCTCGTAATAGGCGCGTTGGTTCTGCCAATTGGCGACCCGCGCGTCGCCGGGCCCGGTACCGGTGCTCTGCAAACACGGCGCTTTCGTCGACCAACCGAGCGCTAAAAACACCAGCGCGATCAAAAACATCACCCGCAACGGCGTGAGGAACGCGGTGCGCCCGATCACCGCATGTCGGCCCACCGGGCCGCCGACGACGTTTGACAGCGCCACACCCAGAAAGTCGGTGCGGCTGGGGCAATCGCGGTCGTCGGCGGAGCGCAAGTCCGCGGCCAACGGGCGCGGCGAAATCGTAGGGCTAGAAGTCCGGCCGCCGATCACGGCGGCGGCGACGGCACAGGCACGGGTCCGCCCGGCGACACCGGTCCGGGTGGCGGGCCCACCGGGACCGTGGTGGGCGGCCCGACCGGGATCGTGATGCCCGGTGCCACCTCGATCGTTGGCTGGATGACGGTCATCTGCGGCGGCGGAGGCGGAGGCGGCGGCGCGGCCGGCGCACCGGCAAACCCACCGATCTCGCCTGGCTTGGGGAAGGACTCGGTCGTGGTGCCCTTCAAGGCACCGTCCATCGTCGACTTCCAAATGTCCGACGGCAGACCCGAACCGTAGACCTGACCTCCCCCCTTGCTGACCAGTGGCTTGTCGCCGCTGACGGTGCCCACCCACACCGCCGTCGACAGCGACGG
>NZ_JBATXN010000193.1:0-5113 GCF_049673265.1 Mycobacterium sp.
GGCGATACCTGAGCTGTGATGCCACCTGTGAAGTCTGGTTCGAACGTGATGGCGAGGTCATCGGCGCTGGCCGCGCGACGCGGGTGATCAATCGGCGGCTTCGCCGCGCCCTCGAGCACCGCAATCCCACGTGTGCGGTTCCCGGCTGTGGGGCCACCCGCGGTCTGCACGCACACCACATCCGGCACTGGGAAGACGGTGGTCTGACCGAGTTGTTCAACCTGCTATTGCTGTGCCCTTATCATCATCGGTTGCACCACCGGGGCGTGATCACCATCGCCGGACCCGCCGACGATCTCATCGTCACTGACAGCTCCGGTCGGCGGCTCAGCGCAGGATCGCTCGCGCGTGCTCCGAACCTTGCCCCGCCGGCTGTCCCACCGTGGCCTGGGCCCACTGGCGAGCGCGCCGACTGGTGGTGGTATGAACCCTTTCAGCCGCAACCACCACCAACAAACAACTAGGTTGGTTACCGCAGCCCGTCATTGCCAGCACCGTATCGAAGCCCAAACAGGTTGAGGCATACAGAATTTCGTTTGCGAAGCCCGCTGCTACTTCCGCGTGCGTTCGTGCGTCCGAAGCCAGGTGGCGCGAACTCGCCGACGAGGGGTGACTCAGCTCGCGGCGGCTCGGGTGAGCTCGTCGAACCTTGCGACCGCGGTATCGAGATCTGCCTCTTCAAAGACCTCGACGCGGCTGTAGAGGTCGCCTTCGACCATGAAAATGCCGATCACCCGCCGCTGGGCGTCAAAGCCCCTTGCGAGAGGATGGCGCGAGGTTTCGCGCCCGGGATCATGACCGGGGCGCCGTCCCGTCGGACCTGTAGAGGTCCCAAAACCCCCAGCTCCACCGCATGAAGCGTACTCATGTCCCCATCGTCGGGGAGGGGATTCAACACACGGTCAAGGTCGGGTAAAGGCGTCTTGCCTGCACGTTTTGCGCGTGCGGGTTCCGCGGGGCCCTACCTCAAGTGTTCGCGACCTGCTCGGCAGTCGACCCTGCCACCTGGTCGGGCGTCGGGCCTGGCCGGTCGTTGTAGGCGCTGTCGATGAGGGGGCGCTGTTGGGCGTCAAGCTGGTCGGCCTGCGCACCTCCCCCCAACCATCGCCGCCAATCGTTGAGGGGTAGGTGCTGGGTCGGGATCAAGATCCCGGTGATGTTGCCGCGAGTGACCACCACGTTGGCCGGATTATCGAGGCGCACGTTGACGTAGTCGTGGATGGTGCCGCCGCCGTACTGGGCGTTCTGCCAGGCCAGCTGGTAGTTGGGGGAGGCCAGGTTGGTCGGATAGTCACTCCAGCCGTCGTATTGACGGGCCACCAGTATCACCTGGTTCGCGATGCTCGCGGGTACGCCCTGGCCAAGGGAGTCGATCTGGTCGTTATGGGTAAACGTGTCACCCAACAAAATGAACCGCACCCCGGGCGGCGGTGTGTACTTCGACAGGTAGAGCGCGACCACTTGCGATCCGAGACTGAACCCGAGCACGGTGTCGCCGGCGTGAAGGGGAGTATTGACCAGCGCAGTTACCCCTTGGGCATTGTGCGCGCCGTCGGCGGGATAGGACACCTTGACGCAGGGACACAACGTCCCGCCCAACTGGTTTTTGGTCAGCGACACCACGGTCCCGTTGACGCCGTCGTAGTCGAACGGTTCGAGTGTGTAGGTGACGCCACCGGCCTTAGCTGCCGGGGGATCCAACGACAGCGCCACGGTGATGCTCGCCATCACCGCCAACACTTTGGTTAACCCATTCATCACCCACCGGCCTGCCGTATCGGATGTTGATAACCGCGAGTAGCAAATTACCTGGCGAACAGTCGGGAAACGCGGCGCAACACACCGTAGGGCCGTCTCAGGGTTGCTGGAGCGATCCGATACGTGTCACCTCACGTCAACGGAACCTGCTCGCCGGTCGAGGCTGCCAACTGGTCGGGTGTCGGGCTGGGCCGGTCGTAGGCGCTGTCAATGAGCGGGCGCTGTTCGGCGTCAAGCTGGTCGGCCTTTGCACCCTGCAGCTGCCATCGCTTCGGGACGTTGACCGGTAGGTGCTGCGTCGGGATCAAGATCGCGGTGATATTGCCCCGGGTTGTTACCACATTGGCCGGATTGTCGATCCGCGCATTGACGTAGTTGTGGATGTAGGCCGCACCCGCCTGGGCGTTCTGATTCGCCAACTG
The DNA here is from genome assembly GCF_049673265.1 of Mycobacterium sp. Lineage (GTDB taxonomy): Bacteria > Actinomycetota > Actinomycetes > Mycobacteriales > Mycobacteriaceae > Mycobacterium. The sequence goes on from NZ_JBATXN010000193.1 coordinate 2,181, forward strand.
GTAGTTGGGCGAGTTTTTGATGGTGGGATAGTCGCTCCATCCATCGTATTGACGCGCCACCAGGATCACCTGGTTGGCGATGTCGGCGGGAACGCCCTGCCGCTCGGAGACCAGCTGATCGTTGCGGGCAAACGTGTCACCCAACAACACGAACCGCACACCGGGCGGGGGTGTGTGCTGAGCCAGGTAGAGCGAGATCACTTGTGAGCCAAGGCTGAACCCGAGCACGGTGTCACCGGAGTGAAACGGAGTAGCGGCCAGCGCCGCTACTCCTTGGTCATTGTGCATGCCGTCAGCGGGATAGGGCACCTTCACACAGGGACATAACGTGCCGCCCAACTCAGTTCGGGTCACCGACATCGTCATCCCTCGGACGCCGTCGTAATCAAACGGTTCGACGGTGTAGGTGACGCCCGCCGCGTTAGCTACCGGCGGATCCGTCGACAGCGCCACGAAAATGATCGCCATCGCCGCCAGCGCCTTGCTTAAGCCATTCATCACCACCGGCCTGCCGCATCGGATATTGATCACTGGGTGTGCAAAATACCTGGTGATCGCACGGAAAACGCGGCGCAACACCGATCGACGCCGAACACCTTGCGGCCCACTACCGGGTTGACGGCTCCGGCGGGTTGTCGACGGCTGAACCCTGCCTGCGGGCAAAGGCGATCAGATGGCGGGTGCGCGCGGTGTCCTCGGTCAGGTCGTGCATTCGGGCGGCGAGCAAATCCTGCCAATACACGTGCCCTTCTTCGGTCCCATCGGCCGACACGACTGCCAGCGGAAGGCCGCCGGCTTCGGCGAGAACGTTCGCAGCATGTCGCAACGTGTCGCGCGTGCCGACGGTGCCGCCCACTTCGACATCCGCGGGCTCGGGATGCATCACGTCGGCGACGAAGAAGGTTTCCAGCGGGTCGGTGGTGTAGTCACGAGTCACGTGCAGTCCGCGCCGCGCGATCTTCTCAGTCAAGACGGACCGATCGAGCACCAGCACCGACACGGCGTAGCCGGTGACCGCGGCGATGATGAGCGGCAACAGCGCGGGCCACGCGTGCGTCAACTCCAGGGTGAAAATGATTCCGGTGAGCGGCGAGCCCAGAACGCCGCCGACCACCGCGGCCAAGCCCAGAATCGCCCAGAATCCCGGAAATACCGGTGGAAGCCCTTGTCCGACAAGGGCACCGAGCGCACCGCCGATCATGAACACGGGAGCGAGCACACCGCCAGAGGTGCCCGAGCCCAAGGACAGCGACCAGATCAGGGTCTTCACGACAAGAACGCCGACGATAACCGACATGCCGGCCTGCCCAGTCAGCAACGCGTTGATCACGTCGTAGCCGACGCCCAGAGCGCGCGGCTGGATCAGGCCGCCCAAACCGATCACGACACCGCCGATTGCCGGCCACCACATCCAGTGAAATGGCAGACGCGCGAAAAGATCTTCGGCCAGATACACCAGTCGCGTCGCGGCGACGGCGACCACGGCGCCGCACAGGCCGATGACAAGAGCCAAGGCGTCGATGTTCCAACCAATTTCGCTGACGTGGGCAACGACTGGGAATATCGGGCCAGTCCCCAGGATGAACCCGCGCACGACGGTCGCGATGACCACCGCGGCCGTGACCGGAACCAGGCTGCGGGGCCGCCATTCGAACAACAGCAGCTCCACGGCAAGCAGAATGGATGCCAGCGGAGCGTTGAATGTCGCTGCCATGCCACCCGCGGCACCGGCAACAAGCAGGGTTTTTCGTTCATCTGCGGTCAGATGCAGTTGTTGCGCGAGGATCGAACCCAGTGCGCCGCCGGTCATGATGATCGGCCCCTCAGCACCGAACGGACCACCGGTGCCGATGCTAATTGCCGCCGAAATAGGTTTGAGGACAGCAACTTTGGGTTCGATGCGACTGCCGCGGGTCAGGATGGCTTCAATGGCCTCCGGCATGCCGTGACCGCGAATTTTGTCCGATCCAAACCGCGCCATCACGCCGACCACCAGACCGCCGGCGACGGGTGCGCCCAGGATCAACCACCACGGATGGTGCTGCGCCCCCGGCGCGACAAGGCCGTAGGCCCAGCGTTGGTAGAAGACAAGGTTGGTGACCAGCCCGATCAACTTCAGTAGGCACCAGGCTGCGCCCGCCGACAGCGCTCCGATCGGCAGTGCCAGCGCCGTTATCAGCAACATGCGCCGGTTGACCACGAAATCCGCTAGGCGTCCACCCGTGACCGTCATGGCTGGTATTGCACCATGCAAATCCTGGGCACTTCCTGTGAGGTTTAGACCACCCCGAGTTGGCTTAACAGTCGGTGCGGTAGGGCGGCCCGAGAAAGCGCTGCAGCATGGTTTGTTGGTCGGTGGGGTCTTTGAGCGGCCAACACCACAGGGCCAAGAAGACGCGGATCAGCCATTGTGCGGCGATCGGGTCATCGTCTTCGAGACCAAGCATTTCGGTGGCAAAGCCGTTTACAGCGGGCGAGTTGGTGATCCATTGGCTAATCGGAGTCTCGTGCATCGACCGCATCAAGTGAGCCAGTGGATCAGATTGCAAACCCTGCAGTGCGACGACGGTGGCGGTCACCACGCGGTCCGGGCCCTTCAGGTCTTTGATCGCTTGGCGTGCCGTGTCGACGATGCGGGCCGCCTGGATCGCGACGACGGCGTCGCGGATCGCGGCTTTGCCGCCGGCATGCCGGTAAATCGTCGCGGGGGAGCAATGTACTTGCGCGGCCAACGCCTCGATGGTGAAGCCGTCGTATCCCCGGCGAGCAATCAAGTTGGCGGCCGCGTCGTAGATCCGTTCAGCGGCTTCGCTTCGGCGATCCCGTCCGACCAGCCAATCGTGGCGTGGCATCTCACCTAGCTCCCTTGGTCGCAGCACGCTGAATTAGATCTCTCACGTTGAGAATTTTCAGCTCAATATTCTCACTTTAAA
>NZ_JBATXN010000194.1:0-2199 GCF_049673265.1 Mycobacterium sp.
CACCAGGACTGCGCGAATTCGATCCTTTGCGGTAGACCCGTCGTGATCAGCGACTTTGAAGGCTGGCAAGTGGTGGTGTAGCTTCGATGGGCACAACTTCAGGGGCTATGGCGCAGCTGGTAGCGCACCACACTGGCAGTGTGGGGGTCAGGGGTTCGAGTCCCCTTAGCTCCACTCAATGTCCGCATCTCAGACCAATTTTTGAGGTCGCGTCGGGGCTGAATGGGCGATCCTGGGATACGTAAAATGATCAGCCTCAATCGCTGAATCCTGGACCCTGACGTTCCTGCTGTTAGCCGGGGTGGATCCCGATACATTTACGTCAGCGACAAATCGCTTGGAATCGGCTTTATTGATTCATGTTCAAGGGAGTGGGGATGACATTCAGGCTTACTTGGCATGGCGCTGCGATATTGAGTTGTGCTGCGGCGCTTGTTCTTTCCCCTGCGGTTGCCAGCGCTGATCCGCCTGACCCGCACCAGCCGGACATGACGAAGGGCTTCTGCCCGGGTGGTCGATGGGGTTACGGCAAGTTGGCCGTGTGCGACGGGGACAAGTACCCCGACGGGTCGTTTTGGCATCAGTGGATGAAAACCTGGATGGCCGGTCCCCAGTTTTATTACGACTGCGTCGGCGGCGACGAACCCATGCCTGGCCCGCCACCGCCTGGTGGCTGCGCCGGGGCGATTCCGCCCGACCAGCCGGCCCCACCCGCAACCTGACCGCGGCTCCCCTTAGCTCCACCGATGAGCGACGGGACTAGCGGTCGGATGACACCGCAGGCTGGTCGGTGATTTGCACATCCCGCCCAGCGCGTGCCGCCATTGTGGCAGCCCTGCCACGGGCCAGGGCCCAGGTCGCGACAATCACCACCACCACCGCGGCCGCCAAAACGAATATCTCAGGGCCATGGGCGTTGAGGGTTTCGCCGAGCACAATCACACCTAACACGGACGCCACCACCGGCTCGGCCACGAGCACCGTCGGCATCGAGGCGGTCAGCGCACCGGCGCGAAACGACGACTGCTGAAAGATCATCCCGGCGAGCGCGAGCAGTATCCAGGCGTAGACCTCTGGCGCGCGCAGCATGGCTCCCACACCGTCTTCGAACACCTCGATGACACCTTTGGTCAGCACCGCGAACACCGCCAGCGACGAACCCGCCACCACGGCCAGCAATACTGCTGCGGCTGGACGAGCCGGCCAGATCCGCGCGGCGAGCACGCACAGCACCAGCGCCGGGGCAATCGCCGCGGCCACCACCATCCACGTTGTCAGCGAGCCACGCGAGTGGCCGGCTGCCGGGTCGCCGACCGTGATGAACACGGCCAACGCAACCGCCAGCAGCACCGCCCACATCCACTCCCAGCGGGTCACCCGATGATGTGTCACCCGCGTGTAGATCGGCAACGCGAACAACAGCGCTGTCACTTGCAGAGACGTCGCCAACACCACCGACCCGAGCGCGAGCGCCGCGATCAGCAAGCCGTAATTGGCGACCGCCGCAGCGCTGCCCAGCCACCAGCGGGTATCGCGGAACGACATGCGAAATAGCTTCAGGTGGCCGACCGGTTTGTCGGTGATCTCCTGCGCAGAGCGCTGACGAATCACATTGCCGAATGCGGATGCTAACGCGGCGCACAGGGCGAGCAACGCCGCAATCTCCGCCTTTGGCATTGCCCCCTCCTCGCCGATGACGTTCGGCCCGGAAGCCGTTAACTTACACGTGCTGTCCGGCGGACGTCGAGGTCAGCGTCCTTCTCAGTGACTTCACAGCGGCCCGTTCATACGCTTGCGCTCCCATGTCTAGTACAGGTTTCTTCCGCGCGCTCGGGCACACGGGTTGGGGGGTCGATTAGGTGACGCAGCAAATGGTTTGGGCGCCTCCGCCGGAGGATGACGACTACTATCACAGGCACTCGATGAGCGGGCATGATCAAGCTCGATCGCTACGTCCCACCGAATTGGCGCAGGCATCGGTGATGGGTGCTCTGTGCGCGGCGATCGCGATCATCGCGGTGGTCCTCCCGCACGCAGGCGGGCTGGGTCTGCTCGGCGCCGTGCCGATGGGGCTGCTGGCCTACCGGTATCGGCTCCGCGTTCTGGTCGCCGCGGCGATCGCCGCTTCGGTGATCGGCTTCCTGGTAGTCGGCCTCAGCGGCTTTGGCGCGGTCGCGCTTTGCACCTATGTCGGGGGGC
>NZ_JBATXN010000195.1:0-4544 GCF_049673265.1 Mycobacterium sp.
TGATTTGGTCGAACGCCCGGTTGAGAAATGTCGAGTAGATCGCCACCACCGGGTGCAGCCCACCCATGGCCAATCCGGCCGCCGACGTCATCGCATGCTGCTCGGCGATCCCGACGTCGAACAACCGATCCGGGAAGCGCTGCCCGAACGCCGTCAACCCGGTGGGCCCCGGCATGGCAGCGGTGATAGCGACAACGTCGCGGCGTTTGGTCGCGTACTCGATCAGCGATTCGGAGAACGTCGCCGTCCAGCTCGGTCCGGGGATCTTGGTGGCCAGTCCGGTCGCCGGGTCGATGACCCCACACGAATGCATCTGCTCGGCCTCGTCGGCCTCGGCCGGCCCGTAGCCCATACCCTTGTTGGTGACGACATGCACCAGCACCGGGCCGCGGTATCCGCGAGCACTGCGCAGCGCGGTCTCCACGGCGTGTTCGTCATGGCCGTTGACCGGCCCGACGTACTTCAGCCCGAGATCGGTGAACAGCAACTGCGGTGAAAGCGCGTCCTTCACACCGGCTTTGACGCTGTGCATGAACTGATAAGCCAATTCGCCGACGACCGGCATTCCGCGTACCGCGCTGCGCCCCCGCTCCAAGAGGTGCTCGTAGCTGGGCTGCAGCCGCAACGCGGCGAGGTGATTGGCCAAACCCCCGAAGGTCGGTGCGTAGCTGCGGCCGTTGTCGTTGACGACGATCACCACCGGGCGGTGCGCGGCCGCGATGTTATTCAGTGCCTCCCAACACATTCCGCCGGTGAGCGCACCATCGCCCACTACCGCGACGACGTGCCGGTTGCGGTGTCCGGTCAGCTCGAATGCCTTGGCCAGCCCGTCGGCGTAGGACAACGCCGCGCTGGCGTGGCTTGACTCAACCCAGTCGTGTTCGCTTTCGGCCCGAGACGGATAACCCGACAAACCACCCTTTTTGCGCAGCGTCTCGAAGTCCGCCGCGCGGCCGGTCAGCATCTTGTGGACGTAGGCCTGATGGCCGGTGTCGAAGACGATCGGATCGTGTGGCGAATCGAATACCCGATGCAACGCGAGTGTCAACTCGACCACGCCAAGGTTGGGCCCCAGATGCCCTCCGGTGGCCGCCACCTTGTGAATCAGAAACTCGCGAATTTCGTCGGCCAGATCACCCAAGTCCGCCTGAGAAAAGTGCTGCAGATCGGCGGGCCCACGGATCTGTTCAAGCATCCCGCCAGTGTACGACGCCCGCCATTCCGCAACGCCGACCTGCGGAGATATGTCGGCGGTAGCCGAACCTGAAGGTTAGATGAGACGCGCAGCGCAATCCAGCTAGGCCTGCTAAATTATGCCCCGGTGTGCCGGGAAGCCTGGTCGGCGTCTTTATTCGTGCAATTCGGGTTTCCCTGCTATTCAGGGCTATTCAGGAGTGCACGATGACTTGGCAGGGCGGCCAATGAGCGTCTTTCATGCCGTCTACGCGGTGACGGTGTTCGTGGTCGCCTACATTTTCATCGCCACGGAGCGTTTCAATCAGACGTTGGTGGCGCTGTTCGGCGCGACGGCCATGTTCTTCTTGCCGGTGATCAACTCCGACGAGGTCTTCTACTCACGCGCCACCGGGGTGAATTGGGACGTCCTCTTTTTGCTCCTCGGGATGATGATCATCGTCAGCGTGGTCCGCCAGACCGGCGTGTTCGAATACCTAGCCATCTGGTCGGCCAAACGCGCCAAGGGCTCTCCGCTGCGAATCATGATCCTGCTAGTACTTGTCACCGCCCTTGGAACAGCAGTTCTGGACAACGTGACCACGGTGTTGTTGATCGCGCCGGTCACGCTGCTGGTGTGCGACAGGCTCGACATCAGCCCGGCGCCGTTTCTGATCGTCGAGGCCCTCGCCGCCAACATCGCCGGCGCAGCAACCCTGGTCGGCGACCCGACCAGCATCATCATCGGCACCGGAGCCCACCTGAGCTTCCTTACGTTCACCGCCAACATGGCACCGGCGGTAATCATCGTGCTCGCCGTCCTGCTGATACTGCTGCCCCGGCTGTTTCCGGGATTCTTCACGGTCGATCCCAAACGGGTCGCCGATGTCATGTCGCTGAACGAGAAGGAAGCGATTAGCAACCACAAGCTGTTGATCCAGTGCGGGATCGTCCTGGTGGTCGTGTTCGCCGGATTCGTCGCGCACAAAGAGATCCACACGGAGCCCTCCCTGGTGGCTATGGCCGGCGCCGGCATCCTGATCGTGATCTCCGGTCTGAGCCGGAAGTTCTACCTGTCCAGCGTCGAATGGGAGTCGCTGCTGTTCTTCGCAGGACTGTTCATCATGGTTGGGGCCCTGGTGAGGACCGGCGTGGTCAATAATGTGGCACATGCGGCCAGCCAGGTGACCCACGGCGATGCCTGGACGGCCACGTTGCTGATCGTCACGGTGTCTTTCACGTTGGGCAGCTTTATCAACAACGTTCCGTACGCCGCCACGATGACACCGGTTGTCGCGCAGCTCGCCGAATCCATTCCTGGGCACACCAGTTCCGGTGTGCTGTGGTGGGCGCTGCTCCTAGGGACGGTCCTCGGCGGCAATCTCACCGCCGTGGGGGCGAGCGCGAATATCGTCGCGGTCGGGATCGCGCAACGCGCAGGCCATCCGGTGTCGTTTTGGGACTTCACTCGAAGGGGTGTGGTGGTGACCGCTTTCTCATTTGCACTTTCCGTCGGTTACCTGTGGGTCCGCTACTTCGCCTTCAGTTAGCCTGCCCGCCAGCTCACGCAAAGCACCGGGGTTCAGTATGGTGTGCGTGTGCGGGCAGAGGACCTCGAAGAGAAGTTCCCCATCGTGCCCATTGATTCCGACGCCGTCGACGCTGCACGCATGATCGCCGAGCACCATCTCCCCGGACTCCTGGTCACCGATACTTGCGGGGAGCCGTACGCAGTGCTTCCGGCGTTCGCGTTGCTGCGATTCATCCTGCCCCGATACGTGCAGGACGATCTGGCACTGGCCGGCGTCCTCGGCGACCCGACCCCCGACGAAGCTATGCGGAATTTGGCGGGCAAGACGGTCGGCGACGTGCTGCCCGACTACCTGCGCGACATTCCCTCGGTCGATGCGCGTGCCACCATCACCAAGGTCGCCGCGGAGATGGTGCAGGGGCGCACCCCGCTGATCGCAGTTACCAAAGACAGGAAATTGCACGGCGTGATCTTTGCATCACGCCTGCTGGCCGCGGCGCTCAAATCTTGAGCGCCGCTTGGCCGCACATGCCCAGCCAGGCGCGTGCCCGACGGCAGGATCACCCATGAGCATGAGCACCGTCCACACCGTTTACGCTTCCGCGGTCTTCGTCATCGCGTACGCCTTGATCACCACCGAGCGTTTCAACAAGACGATGGTGGCGCTGGCCGGCGCGGTGGCCGTGTTCTTCTTGCCGGTGATCAACTCAGATGAGGTCTTCTACTCGCGCGACACCGGAATCGACTGGGACGTCATCTTTCTGCTCCTCGGGATGATGATCATCGTCAGCGTGGTGCGCCAGACCGGCGTATTCGAATACATCGCGATCTGGTCGGCCAAACGCGCCAAGGGCTCGCCGCTGCGGATCATGATCCTGCTGGTGGTGGTCACCACAGTCGGATCGGCGTTCCTGGACAACGTCACCACGGTCTTGTTGATCGCACCGGTCACCGTGCTGGTAGCCGACCGGCTGGCGCTCAGTCCAGCGCCGTTTCTGATCGCCGAGTCCTTCGCCTCCGATATCGGTGGCGCGGCCACCCTGGTCGGTGATCCGACCAGCATCATCATCGGCACCGGGGCCAACCTGAGCTTTATATCGTTCTTGACGAACATGGGCCCGGCGGTGCTCATCGTGCTCCTCGCCCTGATAGCGCTGTTACGCCCCCTGTTTCCCGGCTTCTATACCGTCGACCCCGACCGGGTTGCCGATGTCATGGCACTGGACGAGAGAGAAGCGATCCGTAACCGCAAGCTGCTGATCCAATGCGGAATCGTCCTTGTCGCGGTGTTCACCGGTTTCGTCCTGCACCATGTGATCCACATGGAACCGTCGTTGGTGGCGATGGCAGGTGCCGGCATCCTGGTCATGGTCTCCGGCCTGGACCGTGACTTCTACCTTTCCAGTGTCGAGTGGGAGACCCTGCTGTTCTTCGCGGGACTGTTCATCATGGTCGGAGCCCTGGTGCGGACCGGCGTCATCAGTAACCTGGCCCATGCGGCCAGCCACGCAACCGGCGGCAACCTATGGCTGACGACAATGCTGATCCTGGGCGTGTCGTTCTTGTTCAGCGGCCTTGTCAATAACGTTCCGTACGCCGCCACGATGACGCCCATCGTCGCCGAGTTCGCCCCGTCCTTGCACGGCCACGCCGACACCGGTGTGCTGTGGTGGGCCCTGCTACTGGGCACGATCCTCGGGGGCAACCTCAATCCCATCGGGTCCAGCGCGAATATCGTCATAGTCGGACTCGCCGAACGCGCCGGCGCGCACGTCTCCTTCTGGGACTTCACAAAAAGGGGGGTGATCGTGGTCGCCGTCTCGTTCGTGATCTCCGTTGG
>NZ_JBATXN010000196.1:0-10307 GCF_049673265.1 Mycobacterium sp.
ACCGAGGGGCACGGCGGCCAGGGCGGCGTTGGCGGGAACGGCGGCGGCGGCACCGACGGCTACGCACAAGGCATGAATGGCGGCAACGGCGGCAACGGCGGCAACGGCGGGGCGGCCGGCGCCGGTGGTGCTGCCGGTCAAGGTGGCGACGGCGGCAACGCAGGCAATGGCGGCAGCGCCGCATACGTTGGCCCCGATGCTTACGGCGGCGCCGGGGGCACCGGCGGCGATGGCGGTAACGCGGGCGCCGTCGGCGCCAATGGCACCACCGCCGATGGCGGGGATGGTGGCACGGGTGGCATCGGTGGTAGCGGCGGCCCGGTCGGCACACCCGGTATCAACGGAGCCGGCGGCATCGGCGGAACCCCGGGCGGGACCGACGGCACGCCCCCTTTGGCGAACGCAACCGTCCCACTGACGATGAATGGTCTTAATCAGCCGGTGGCATACATCTCCGTCAACGGCGGACCGATGGAGCCGGTAATAGTTGACACCGGATCCACTGGACTTGTCATCGAACCCCAATATGTGCCAACGCTAGGTCTTGGCAGCGAAGTTTATTCGGGTGCAGCAGGTTACAGCGGCGGGCTGTCGTATTCCTACGATACGTACGACACGACGGTGAGTTTCGGAAGTGGCCTGGTCACCTCTCCGACCGCCGTTGACCTTGTCACCCCTCAGTCGCTGCCAGCTTTCGAAAACTATTTCTCTGGCACCGATGCAGTTGGCGTTCTGGGTATCGGTCCTGATAACGGCTTCCCGGGCACCAGCACGGTGATCACAGCGTTGCCCGGCACTCTTGATCAGGGTGCACTCATCAACGAATCTCAGCACGTGCTGGAGTTCGGTCCCAACCCCTTACCCAGCACCATCTCGGTCGCCGGAGCACCGATTAGCACTCTGGAGGTAAAGATCGGTGCCGGACCCCTCGAACGCGTTTTCGTTTCAATTGATTCCGGTGGTGTGACCGGATTCATCCCGTCATCGGTGCTTGAGACCGGGCAGACCTCCGGATTCGTACCAGCGGGAATATCCATTTCGGTCTACACCGGCGACGGCCAAACGCTGCTGTACTCGTACACCACGACCGCTACCGACGGGCCATTCGTCACGACAGGAAATCAGTTCAATGCCGGCTACATACCCTTCTCCATGGGGCCGGTGTACGTGGCGGAAAGCCCGAGCGGGTTCGGGACGACAACCTTCGATTCCTGACGATCATCCGGCGGCAGGTAGTGCCGGTTTCCTGATGCACGCGTAGGCGGTGTACAGCAACGCGGCGACGAGCACGACGAACTTGATAATCGCGGCGCGGCGGGCGCGGCGCGCATTGTCATCAATGTTGTTGCCCGCCAGAACGTTTAACAGCGCAACGCCTTCAACTGCGTCGCCGGCGACGGCGGGAATGACACTAAGAGAAACCGCGGCCGGGTGGCCCAGTCGACGGCGGGCGTAATCCACCAGCAGTGCGGCAAAAGTGCCGTAGGTGGCCATGTAGCCGAAATCGAGCTGCAGTGACCGGCGCGCCGCGCGCCGGCCGTCGTCTCCCCATGCGTTCATAATTTGTTGTGCGCGTGTGGCATTGCCCGCCAATTCGAATGCAACGATGCCCGGGCCGCCGGCGCGGCGCATCTGTCGCTCCAGCGCGAGCATGGCGAATGTATAGCCGGTGGACGCCGTTGCGGCCCAGATCAGGTCACTGCGGCGTCGGCGGTTGCCGGACCCGCCTGCCACGAGGCGCTGTTGCGTAGACATTTCCGTCCTTCCTGCGGCTTGGCTGCCTACCAGGGAACCACGGGCCCACATGATCGGCACGCGAAAATAAATGGTCGCTGATTACGCGCGCGGATAACGGGTATGGCGAGTACGGCTCAAAACGCAGCGGCCTAATGCAATCGGAAGGAACGATGCTCAAGCTCGCGACTCATCACCGGAAGCGCGGCGTTGCGCCAATCGCTTTGCGGTCGTCTACCTGATCGGCGCTTGACGTGACGACACAGCGCCTACACCTCCCAGCAGCTCTTTGCTGGTCGAGGCACCAAGACACCGATCGCGGCGTACGGTTTTGACAGATCGAACAAGGATTGTGGGGAGTGACGGGTTGGCGCTGTATTCACCGGGCAGGGCGGGCATGAGCCGGTGAGCGGAATGCATGACGAGCTTGACGAGCTAGTCGAGGCTCGCGATCAGCTGGAAAAGCTGGTGCAGGTCATCGTCGGGATCGGTTCCGATTTGGACCTTGACGTGACGTTGCAGCGAATCGTCAATGCGGCGATGGAGCTGACCGGCGCCCGCTACGGAGCCTTGGGCATCCGCGACGCCGAGAGCGCTCTGGCCTCATTCGTCCACGCCGGGATCGACGACGATACAGCGCGGCGACTCGGTGAGCTGCCGGTAGGTGATGGTCTTCGCGTCGAAGATCTCAGTACTCATCCGCAGGCCGCGCAGCTGCACCAGCACCACCCGCCGATGCGGGCACTCCTGGGAATACCGATCACTGTGCGGGCAGCTCACTTCGGCGACCTTTACCTGGCCGACGACAGGCCCGGCCGGATATTTTCCGCGGCTCACGAAAGCGCCGTGCGGGCGTGGGCGTCGGCGGCCGCGGCCGCCATCGACAATGCCCGACTCTTCGAGCGAGAACGCGAATCCGCGAAATGGACAAAGGCCAGCCGTGAAATCACCACGGCGTTACTGTCCGGCGACCCACAGATGGGACCGTTGCAGCTCATCGTTAACCGGGCGCTGGAGTTGGCCGACGCTGAGCAGGCCATCTTGCTGGTTCCGAGCGAATCTGATCTGCCTGCCCACGAGGTCGACACCCTCGTCGTGGCGGCCACGGCGGGTCGGTACTCATCAGAGGTCATCGGCCAGCAGGTTCCGATGGACGCCTCCACCACAGGCGGTGTCGCGCGCCGCGGCATACCCCTGATCACCGATTCCTTCCAATATCCGATCGAGGGGTTCACCGACGTGGGTGAACGCTCGGCGATCGTCATGCCGCTGACCGCGGACGACGCGGTACTTGGCGTCATCGCCGTCGCACGCAACCCGCGACAGTCACCATTCGGCAGCGATTACCTCGAGCTCGTCAGCGACTTCGCACGACACGCTGCAATTGCGTTGGCGCTGGCAGCAAGTCGCGAACATGCGCTCAACCAGCAACTCGCCCAAGCCGACACCGTCGACGACGCCCTACGAGCCGCAGCTGAAGAACTACGTCGACTGTGGCGGGCCCGCAGCGTCCTGGCCGTCATCTTCCCGGCCCACAGATCGTTTACGGAAACCAGCTCCGGCGCGCCGGACCTGGTATCAGTCGGCGACCCCGCGACGTGGGACGACCTGTCATTCGAAACACGCGAGATGCTGACGTCGTTGCGCGACGGCGACCTACTCGCTCCCAACGCAACGCGTCCGGGAACGGCGGGGATCGCACTACAGCATCCCGAGGGCGTACTCGTCGTCTGGATCCGGTTGGCCGAAAAGCGGCCGTTCACCCTCGAGGACCAGACCTTGCTCACCGTGCTGGCAGGTCGCCTCGGCCAAGGCCTGCAACGGGTGCACCGGGTAGACCAACAGCGCGAAACCGCACTGGCGCTGCAACACGCAATCCTCGGTCCTGCTCATCTACCGCGCGGGTTCGCGGTGCGCTATCAAGCCGCCAGCCGGCCGCTGCAGGTTGGCGGGGACTGGTACGACATTGTCGACCTGGAAGACGGGCGCATCGCGTTGATTGTCGGCGACTGCGTGGGTCATGGCCTTGCCGCCGCCACCGTGATGGGACAGCTGCGCAGCGCCTGCCGCGCACTGCTGCTCGACCACCCCAGCCCACGCGCCGCGCTCGCGGGGCTGGACCGCTTCGCGGCGCGGCTACCCGGCGCCCAATGCACCACCGCTTTCTGCGGGGTGCTCAACCCCCGCACCGGTGAACTGGTGTACTCCAGCGCGGGGCATCCGCCGCCCGTTCTGGTCTATGCCGACGGCAGCACCCGGACGCTTGAAGATGGCAAAACCATTCCCTTGGGATTACGACCCGACCGGCCACGACCGGAAGCCCGCGTGACCGTGCCTGGGCGCGCAACCCTGCTGCTCTACACCGACGGTCTGGTTGAGCGCCGCGGCAGCGCACTTGACCAGGGCATCGGCCGCGCCTCTGTGCTGGTGCAGGACGGCCGCGACTCAGCACTGGACGATTTGGCAAACCGGATCATGTCTGGTCTCGCGCCCAACAACGGCTACCAAGACGACGTTGTGCTGCTGCTCTACCGCCATCCGGCGCCGTTAGAGATGGACTTCCCGGCACACGTCAGCCAGCTCGCCCCGACACGCGCCGCGTTGCGCAGCTGGCTGACCCGAGCTCGGGTGGCGCCAGATCAAGCTCATGACATGCTCGTCGCCGCCGGAGAAGCCGTCGCCAACGCCATCGAGCACGGTCATCGCGACAGCCCGGAGGGCAGCATCAGCCTGCGCGCGACTGCACTGGTCGATCACGTGCAGTTGACCATTGTCGACACCGGCTCGTGGAAGCCTCCGCAACCGGCTGATGCCAATCGCGGCCGCGGTATCACCCTTATGCGAGCGCTCATGCACGACATCGCCATTCATCCCGAAGCGGCCGGAACAACAGTTTATTTGTTCGCGAGGATCACCTGATGCCCACATTGCTCACTCTCGACACCGCGCGCGGAGACGACGGGAAGCTCGTACTGACCGCGGCGGGGGAAATTGATCTCAGCAATGTCGACACATTCACTCAAGCCCTCAGCACCGCGATCGCTGAGACAGCGAGTAGCGGCGGGAAACTCACGGTCGACCTCAGCACGGTGAAGTACCTGGACAGCGCGGCCATCAACGCGTTGTTCAACTACGCCGAGCAGATCCAGCTCATCGTCCACCCTTTCTTGATCCGCATCTTCACCATCACCGGGCTGAACGAACTGACTACGGTCGAGGCAGCAGGGGAAAGCTGAGGTACCTCTCTACCGACGACGTAAACCGCGAACGTGCTTGCGTGCCTGCATGCTTCGCCATGACACCAGCTCTGCCTGCATCGTCGCTAAAATCACCCGTTGGATCCACAAAACGACGGTCGTACTGGCACGGCGCGACGCAACTACGCCTATGTAGGCCCGCCAGCCAGTACTGGTGTATGAGTACCACATACCGAGCCATTTCCTCCAACCGGTTACGAGCAGTTTTCCTGCATGCGAACACCCGAAACTGTTCTCACGGTAGCGATTTCGCGCTGTGCACAGTCTGCCAGTCCCGCACCGACATCGCGATCAGGTGATCGGCGTGTCGGTTACGCGCTCGAAGCAACGGGCACGCGAGATAATCGCTGCCATGCCGGTCGTCGTTCGCGCGTTGTCGGCAACGTTCGCATTCCTGCTGCTGGGAGTCAGCATTGTTGCCGACGCCTCGGCGGAGCCTGTCGGCCCGGTTATCAGCGGGCACGGTGAAAAGCTGGTGGGCTGGGACACCTACCGTCATCTAGACCGGTTGCCATATTTGAGTGGCGACACACAGAGCCTGCAGGTCTCGAGCTTCGATCGAAGCGGCGGCAACTTCGACATCTCCACCGGCAACAAGAACGGCACCGGTGGCTGCCTGGCAGCCGGTGGTGCCGGTTGTGTCATCGCGGAAGATCGCGGCGCCGGTGAGATTGATTCGATCTGGTTCACTCGGGACGGCGGTAATGTGAGCGCGCTCGGAGCGATCCGCATCGAACTGGATGGGCAGACGGTGCTCGACGCACCATTGCAGTCGTTGGTCGACGGTGCGCTGGGCGCGCCGTTCGTCTGGCCTCTGGTGGCCAACGCAACGCAGTCGCCGGGAGGCGTGTACGTCAAAGTGCCGATGCCGTACCGGAAGTCGATGCGGGTCAGCGTCGCATCGCACTTGGAGTATTACCACGTCGACTATCGCAAGTTTTCCACTGCCGACGGCGTGACCACGTTCGTGCCCTCCGACCCGGCACTCGACGTCGTTGCTGCGTTCCGCGCAGCCGGCGCCGTCGACCCCAAACCAACGGCACCCACCGCAATGCACAACCGTCGCGTCAACCAGATTCCCGCCGGCAACGTGCTGCAGATCGCGGAATCGACCGGCTCAGGCGGTATCTCGGCGCTGCAGTTGCGGTTACCGCAACCGGCGGATCAACTCCTAGCGGGGCTGCGGCTGCTGATCGAGTTCGACGGCCGACCGATGGTCGACTCGCCGCTCGGGGAATTCTTCGGCGCCGGGCTGGGCACCGACACCGTGCATTCGTTGATGTTCGCGACGACCCCACAACCCGACGGATCGTTGTCGTTGGCAGCGTGGTGGCCAATGCCTTTCGCCCGCACCGCCCACGTCACTCTCGTCAACGCGACCGGTGCCCCGGTGACCGGAGTCGACAGTGATGTCGTGTTCACACCCGACCCCCAGTGGGCACCCGCGCTCGCCGGCGGCCGCGCCGGATATTTCACCGCACGTTCGCATTCCGGACCGACGACACTCGGTCAGGACTGGTTGTTCGCCGACGAACACGGCCACGGAAAGTTCGTCGGCGTGAGCCACACGATCCGCGGTGCCCGGATCAAAACGTCTTTCGGCGACGACTCTCCCTACTTCCTCGAAGGAGCCGAACGGGTCTATACCGACGGCTCTGCATCGCCGCAGTGGTATGGCACCGGCACTGAGGACTTCTACGAAGGCGGCTGGTACTTCCACAACGGCACCACCTACAGCGACCCGCTGACCGGCCAACCCGATCAGCGCACGGCCACCGGTGGCTGCGCGGATTACTGCGTCTCCGTCTATCGGCTCATGCTCGCCGAAGCGATCGACTACCGTTCCGCAATCCGATTCGGCATCGAACACGGCAAACGCAACATGGTCCAACCCGACTACAGCTCAACGGCATTCCTTTACACCCAACCCAACGCCACCATCGCCCCGAGCGACGAAGTCATCCCGGGCGATCCGGTCAGTCGACTCCTGCACGGCTACTCCGACGGCGGCGCGGGCGATCAGCTGTTGGTCAGTGAATACGAGGGCAGCGATGACACTCGCGCGGTCGCCGGCTTGGTTCACGCCACCAACGCTCCCATCACATTCCACGTCCTCATCGACCCGGATAATCACGGCATCCTGCTGCGCCGCACGTCGGACCAGGCGACCGGGTACCAATCAGCGGAGGTCGCCATCGACGGCACACCGGTCGGGACCTGGTTACAGCCCCGCAGCAACAACGCACACCGCTGGCTCGACGACACCTACCTCGTGCCCGCGCACCTGACCGCAGGCAAAAATCTTGTGGCGGTCAGCTTCATGCCGACCCCGGGTACGCCGCCGTGGACTGCCAGCCGCTATCACATCGATGCGCTATCTGTTGTCGCTGATTGACGTCTGCGCATACGCTCCCATCGGGGCGGGCATATCAGCTGTGGCGTCGCCGGCCGAGATGCCGGCTTCTTGTCGGTCGAGGCTTGCGATTGATCAGAGTGGGTAACCGTCGGTCGACCAGAACGGAGCACCATGAGCGAAAGCGTGCAGACCGGAACGATCACCACGCAAGTGCCGGCACGGCTGGACCGACTGCCCTGGGCCCGGTTCCACTGGCGCGTCGTCATCGGGCTTGGCGGTGTCTGGATTCTCGACGGGCTCGAGGTCACGATGATTGGCAACGTGTCGTCACGCCTCACCGAACGGGGCAGCGGTATCGAACTCAACCCCGCCCAGATCGGTATGTCAGCGGCGATCTACATCGCGGGGGCCTGCTTAGGCGCGTTGTTCTTTGGCCACCTGACGGACCGCTTCGGCCGGCGCAATCTGTTCATCCTGACGCTCGCGGTGTATTTGGTCGCCACTGTGGCCACCGCATTCGCTTTCGCGCCTTGGTATTTCTTCATCACGCGCTTTTTCACCGGCTCCGGAATAGGGGGCGAATACGCCGCGATCAACTCGGCAATTGATGAGCTGATCCCCGCCCGAGTGCGTGGTCGGGTGGACCTGGTGATCAACGGGACGTACTGGCTGGGCTCGGCTGGAGGAGCGGCCGGCGCGCTGGTCCTCCTCGACACGTCGAACTTTCCGGCCAACATCGGGTGGCGGCTCGCCTTCGGTATCGGCGCCATCTTCGGCATCTTCGTCCTTCTTGTCCGGCGCAACGTTCCCGAAAGTCCCCGCTGGCTGTTCATTCACGGGCGCGAGCAGGAAGCCGAACAGGTCGTCGCAGCCATAGAACAAGAAATCCAGCACGACACCGGCCAGCCACTGCCCGAACCGCAAGGACGTCCGCTCAAAGTCCGTCAGCGCGAGACCATTTCGTTCCGGGAGATCGCCAGGGTGGCGTTCAAGCTCTATCCGCGCCGCGCCGTCCTGGGATTGGCGCTGTTCATCGGGCAGGCGTTTCTGTACAACGGCGTGACCTTCAATCTCGGCACGCTGTTGAGTGGGTTCTACGGCGTCTCGTCCGGGAAGGTGCCGCTGTTCTACATCCTGTGGGCGCTCAGTAATTTCGTCGGTCCCCTGGCGCTTGGGCACCTGTTCGACACCGTCGGCCGCAAACCGATGATCACGTTGTCCTATGTCGGTTCGGCCGTGGTAGCCATCGGGCTCGCCGCGATTTTCGTGACGCAGGCCGGCGGGGTCTGGGCGTTCATCATCGTGCTCGCGGTGACGTTCTTCTTAGCATCGGCGGGTGCCAGCGCGGCTTACTTGACCGTCAGCGAGATCTTTCCGATGGAGACCAGAGCACTGGCGATCGCGTTCTTTTACGCGGTCGGCACCGCGATCGGCGGTATCACCGGTCCGTTGCTGTTCGGTCAGCTGATCAACTCGGGGGAGCGCGGCCTGGTGGTCTGGTCGTTCCTAATCGGAGCCGCGGTGATGGCCATTTCGGGGCTCGTTGAACTTT
Source organism: Mycobacterium sp. (assembly GCF_049673265.1). Lineage (GTDB taxonomy): Bacteria > Actinomycetota > Actinomycetes > Mycobacteriales > Mycobacteriaceae > Mycobacterium. The sequence goes on from NZ_JBATXN010000196.1 coordinate 8,900, forward strand.
GGCTGGGTGTCGCGGCCGAGCAACGCCCGCTGGAAGAACTGGCGTTGCCGTTGACAGTGGCCGACGCTGAGCGCGAGGAGGAGTCGGGTTAACGCCGGCTGAACTTTTGTCGCATGTCGCCGCCGGGCCGGATGCGGGATGCGTCGACGACATGATTTTGCAACACTGAAGCAACTATGAGACGTCTGCTGATTCTGACAAGCGTCGCCGCCATGGTCGGTGCGGCCGCGCCGGCATACGCCGACCCCAAAGACGACGACTTCCTTTCCCAACTTCGCGCGGCTGGCCTCACCTACCAGGACCCGGCTGCTGCGATCGCTGTCGCCAAGGACGTGTGCGCGTTGGTCGACAAGGGGACGCCGGATACCGAGATTGTGAACAACCTTCAGCTGCGCAACCCGGGATTCACCGGCCACGGCGCCGCGGAGTTCACCACGATCGCAGCCGGCGAGTACTGCCCGAAATACCTGACCGGCGAGGGTAGGCCGCCGAAACCTAAAGGTGCTGAGGGCAACTAGGGCAAGCGGCTAAACCCCGCTGCGAACCACCTCGTCGGCCGTGGCGCGCATCCGCTCCGACAATCGAAGCAGATCGTGCTCGCCGACCCCGTTCTGCAGCGTGTACGCAAGGCGCCGCAACTCGACAGAGCTGTTGCGCAATTCTTCAAGGAGTCGGGACTCAGTGGTGAACATGACCTTCTTCCTCAAACGGGACGGGCGAAACGCCCGACAATTCAATTAAAAAATGTACGCAGTCCAGTGGCGTGTCCGCGAGGGGCTGCGGACCGCTTTTACGAGACGTTGACATGGGTGTTTACGCCCTCGAGCAAGCTTGCGAAGACGACTTGGCTTCGGAGGCGTCGGTCTGTCGAAGCCGACTGCAGTTCTCCCTCAGTTCGGGCCCATATGTCACGGCGCCGCAATGACATCGCCAGGTTGAGTGACGCCCGCAGGAGCATTCGGTGCTACCGACCAGCATCCGTTCTGGCCGCATCAGATGACCACGGGGACAGCGCAGTGGCGGCGGGGCCGCCGATCGACTCGACGGGAACCGAACCAGCTCACCGACCGCAATCATGGGCTGACGGTAGGCGGCCAGTCTGCGTGCGACATTAAGAATTCGGATGATCTTGCTGAGAAAGAAGGAAGTCGACCTGCGGCCCACGCAAATGACAGCGATTGTTCAATTCGGCGTAATTCAAAATTACCGGATTTAACGCTCGATATTTTCCCACCCACAGCTTTGCGCTGCCAAGTAGCCTGATCCCGTGCAAATCGGAGTACTGGGTGCAGCTCGCATCGCGCCGCCGGCGCTCATCAAACCGGCCAAAGCAAACGCCGATGTCGTGGTTGTCGCCGTCGCAGCGCGCGACGTTTCGCGTGGAAAGGCATTTGCCGCCAAACACGGC
>NZ_JBATXN010000197.1:0-4188 GCF_049673265.1 Mycobacterium sp.
GTCGTAACGTTCGCGATTGTGATCGATCGTGATAGCCGGTTGGCTAGCGACCTGTCGTTGGCGGTGATGCGGCTGTCCCGGCAGCTGCGATTCCGCCGGCCGCAGTCCCCGGTGTCGTTGTCGCAGCTGTCGGCGCTGGCGACGTTGGCCAATTTCGGCCCGATGACCCCTGGCTCGCTGGCCATCAGAGAACGGGTTCGCCCGCCGTCGATGACGCGGGTAATCGCCTCGCTGGCCGATCTTGGTTTTGTGGACCGCGTTGCGCACCCCGACGACGGCCGACAGGTCTTGGTGTCAGTCTCTAAAGCCGGCACCGAACTTCTTGAGGCCGAACGCCGAGCCAGCCAGGAGTGGCTCGCGCAGCGGCTCGAGACCCTGGGCGATGCCCAACGCGATACCTTGCGCGACGCCGCCGACCTGATCTTGGCCCTTGTCGACGAAAGCCCTTGAGTTCAGCCGACTTTGACCGCGCCGATGGCATCGACGGTGTGGTCGTCATCGATATCACCGATCCGGGCGACGCACGGCTGGATTCTTTCCGGGATTTGAACAGCATCGACCGTCGGCCCGACCTGCCAAGCGGCAAGGGGCTGGTGATCGCCGAGGGTGTGCTGGTGGTCCAGCGCATGCTGGCGTCGCCCTTTACCCCGTTAGCTTTCCTCGGCACCGACCGCAGACTCGCTGAGCTCAAGGCAGATCTGGCCGGTAACTCCGCACCGTTCTATCGGGTATCCGCCGAGGTGATGGCCGAGGCGGTCGGCTTTCATCTCAACCGCGGGGTACTGGCGGCCGCGCGTCGTGAGCCCGCGCGCAGCCTCGCGCAGGTAGTCGACGGCGCTGGGACCGTCGCGGTGCTCGAGGGCGTCAACGACCACGAAAATCTGGGTGCGATCTTTCGCAACGCCGCGGGTCTGTCCGTCGATGCGGTGGTGTTCGGCAGCGGCTGCGCTGATCCGCTGTATCGCCGCGCGGTGCGGGTCTCCATGGGCCATGCCCTGCTGGTGCCGTATGCGCAAGCGGCCGACTGGCCAGCAGACTTGAAGACGTTGCGCCAGAAGGGGTTTCGGCTGCTGGCAATGACCCCTAGCCCTGACGCGATACCGTTGCCCGAGGCAATGGCCACGGTGTGCGACGAGCGGGTCGCGGTGCTGGTCGGCGCCGAAGGGCCAGGCCTGAGCCGCGCTGTGCTGCAGCTGAGCGATCTGCGGGTGCGCATCCCGATGTCACGCGGCACCGACTCACTGAACGTCGCCACCGCAGCGGCGTTGGCATTCTATGAGCGGGCTAGGCTCGGCTGATGATCCGCGCCGGCGACGAACATGACGAGTAGCGATGAGGTGGGGGCACCACCCGCTTGCGGGGGAGAGCGGCGCTAGTGATCGACGAATCCACGCCGTGGGCAACGGGTTTGACGGTGGCCGGGTTTGTCGCCGCGGCAACCGGGGTCGCCGTCGTGGTGCTGAGTCTGGGGCTGATCCGGGTGCATCCGTTGTTGGCCGTCGGGCTCAACGTCGTCGCGGCCGGGGGTTTGGCGCCAACGCTATGGGGATGGCGGCACACGCCGGTACTCCGTTGGTTGGTGATGGGCGCCGGAGTGGGCGTGACAGCCGGCTGGGTGACTCTGGTGTCGATGGAGCTATTCCGCTAGCGCTGCCCGCTGGAACGGACACCGAGCAACACGTCTTCCCATGCCGGCACCGGTGGCTTGCCACGTCGGCTGCGTGCAGGCTCGCTCTTGGGTTCGACCGTCGGGGCTTCCACCGGTGCGGGTGCGGGCTCGTCGAAGTCGAGCTGGGCGACGGGGGCCACTGGCCGCAGCACCGGGCGGTCGAAATCGGGATCGATCAGCTCACTGGCTGGATCGTCGAGCGCGGTGACCGTCCCGCCGTGAGCGCCGGGGCAGTAGCGGAAATGCGCGAGGATGTCGCTGCGCCCGGCCTTCCAGCCCAGTTGGACGGTCCACCGACCATCCTCGTTACGCCAGGCGTCCCACGTGGTGATGTCCGGATTGAGGCCACGCGCCACCAGCGACGACGTGACGGTTTCCAGCAGCGTCAGCACCGCGGGGCCGTCGGCGAGGACGGGGTGTGCAGCAGTTGCCAGCTCGGCTGCGCGCGAACGCTCCAGCAGCACCGGGTGGGCGAAGCGCTGCACGCGCTCGACATCCACCCCGGCGGCCTCCGCGACTTGCTCGACGGATGCGCCCGCGCGGATACGGGCCTGTATTTCCTTGGGACGCAGCATGCTGGGGACCTCGATGTCGATATGGGTCTGACCCACTCGGACCCCGTCGCCACGCGCAGCCGCCCTTAGCCGGTCGTCGACCCGAATCTTGAACTTGTCGCCCGGATCCCCGTTGTCTCGGGTGCTTTCGCAGATGACATGTTTGCCATCAACATCGAGTCCGACGATCGTGAGTTCCCGCATGGTGTCTCCTCGCAGGCTCCTCGCAGACCAGCGCGCCAGGCCTGTCAGCTGCGGACTCTAGTGCAGTCAGCGGCCGTTACCGTTTTGACACGCGGGAGCCACCTGGGCTTCTTTTCCGTGAGCGAGCTATAGCCGCTCGACCACCCAGTCGATGCACTCGGTGAGGGCGCTGACGTCGTCAGGCTCGACCGCCGGGAACATCGCGACCCGCAACTGGTTGCGGCCGAGTTTGCGGTACGGCTCGGTGTCGACGATGTCGTTGGCGCGCAACACCTTGGCCACCGCCGCGGCGTCGACGTCATCGTTGAAGTCGATGGTGCCCACCACCTGCGAGCGCAGCCCGGGCTCGGCTACGAAAGGCGTTGTGTAGGGCCGTTCCTGGGCCCAGCTGTACAGCCGCTGCGACGAGTCCGCGGTGCGCTTGACCGCCCACTCCAGCCCGCCGTTGCCCAGCAGCCACTCGATCTGCTCGGCCAGCAGCACCAGCGTGCCGATGGCCGGAGTGTTGTAGGTCTGGTTCTTGAGGCTGTTCTCCACCGCGATCGGCAGCGACAAAAAGTCCGGCACCCATCGCCCCGACTCGGCGATGGCCTCAATCCGGCCCAGTGCGGCCGGGCTCAAGATCGCCAGCCACAATCCGCCGTCGCTGGCGAAGTTCTTCTGCGGCGCGAAGTAGTAGGCATCGGTATCGGCGATGTCGACGGGCAGGCCGCCGGCACCGGAGGTGGCGTCGATGACGATCAGCGCATCGCCGGCGCCGTCGGGCCGCGTTATCGGCACCGCGACCCCTGTCGAGGTCTCGTTGTGCGCCCAGGCGATGACGTCGACCGACGGGTCGCTTTGCGGCTCGGGCGCGCTGCCCGGGTCGGCTTTGATCACGATCGGCTCGCCCACGAACGGGTTCTTGGTGACCGCCGAGGCGAACTTCGAGCTGAACTCGCCGTAGCTCAGGTGCAACGACCGCTTGTCGATCAGCCCGAAGGCCGCGGCATCCCAGAAAGCCGTGGCTCCGCCGTTGCCCAACACCACCTCGTAGCCGTCCGGCACCGAGAAGAAGTCTCGTAGCCCGTCGCGCACCCGGCCGACAAGGCCTTTCACCGGTGCCTGGCGGTGCGAGGTGCCGAAAAGCGCAGCGGCGCTGGTAGAGAGCGCTTGCAGTTGTTCGGCTCGGACCTTCGACGGGCCGGAGCCGAACCGTCCGTCGCCGGGTTTGATGTTGTCGGGAATCGCGAGCGCCTCAGCCATGATCACCAGGTTAGTGACCCGCCCGCGCCCGCTGATCACGCGGGCGGCGTGTGACGCAAGTCACAGTGTACACATGTTCACGGGTGGGCCACAGTGGCAATCAAGGGTCTAGAAAGTTTGCGATACCTGCGGTACTGTCGTTGGACATAGCGCGTACAAATGTAAACCTCATTGGGAGGCTGTGATGGCCCAGAAGACGGCTCGGACGAAGATGGTGCGACGTTGGCGCCGCAACATGGATGTCCTGGACGACCCGAAGTACGTGGAGATGCTCAACACCCTGTCCGAGGGCTCGGTGCGACGCAATTTCAACCCGTACACCGACATCGACTGGAAGTCCCCCGAGTTCGCGGTCATCGACAACGACCCGCGCTGGAAGCTGCCGGCAACCGACCCGCTGGGCCGGCACCCCTGGTACCAGGCGCAGTCGGATGAACGCCAGATCCAGATCGGCATGTGGCGTCAGGCGAACGTCGCCAAGACAGGCCTGCACTTTGAGTCGATCCTGATCCGCGG
>NZ_JBATXN010000198.1:0-6804 GCF_049673265.1 Mycobacterium sp.
CCCGGGGAATTATCGTCACAGCGTGAGGCGTCGAACGGTGCTCAAGCTCCCAGTGCTGCTGGCAGCGGGCGCTACGCTGACCCCCGTCCCTCGCGCAGCAGCAGACCAAAGCCCATGGTCGCCTGACCGGGCCAACCGCTGGTATCAGGCGCAAGGGTGGCTCGTCGGCTGTAACTACATCACTTCGAACGCCATCAACCAGCTGGAGATGTTTCAGGCCGAGACCTTCGATCCACGGCGCATCGATACCGAGCTCGGCTGGGCCCAGTCACACGGGCTCAACACCGTGCGGGTTTTCCTCCACGATCAGCTCTGGGCCCAAGACCACCGCGGCTTCCAACGCCGTCTAGCGCAGTTTGTCGACATTGCGGCCCGGCACCGCATCAAACCACTCTTCGTCTTCTTCGACTCCTGTTGGGATCCGTTCCCCAAACCGGGGCGCCAGCGTGACCCGAAACCTGGGGTCCACAACTCCGGGTGGGTGCAAAGCCCAGGCGCGGAACACCTCGATGACCTTGACTACCGACGCACTCTGCGCGACTACGTCACGGGCGTGTTGAGCCAATTCCGCACGGATGACCGCGTTTTGGGTTGGGACATCTGGAATGAGCCGGACAATCCCGCCCACGTGTATCGCAAGGTCGAAAGGAAAGACAAGCTGGACCGCGTCGCCGACCTGCTCTCGCTGGCATTCGGGTGGGCACGTTCGGTTGATCCGAGTCAACCGTTAACGAGTGCCGTGTGGGACGGCGTGTGGGGAGATCCCCTGGGACGTAGTGAGAGTACTGACATCCAACTGGATAACTCCGACGTTGTCACCTTCCACTGCTACGACAAACCAGCAGGCTTCGAGGCGCGGATCGCCGAACTGTCGCCGTTGGGGCGACCGATCCTTTGCACCGAGTACCTGGCTCGGTCCCTGGGCAGTACCGTTGACGGGGTCTTGCCAGTTGCCAAGCGGCACAACGTTGGTGCGATCAATTGGGGGCTGGTCATTGGAAAGACGCAGACCTACATTCCGTGGGACTCCTGGGATCACCCGTACACGACGACTCCGAAGCTCTGGTTTGCAGACCTGCTTCAACCCGACGGACGGCCGTACCGCGACACCGAAATTCAAACGATCAGCAAGCTGAGCAAGCTCTAACGGAATTCGCCACGCTTTGAGCGGGTTCAGCCGCGGGCGGCGGTACGAAATCTGTCTCGATAGGCCTTCGGTGAGACGCCGAGGCGGTCGACGAATACCCGCCGGAGGGTTTCGGTGCTGCCGAAGCCTGCGAGGTGGGCGGTGTCGGTGACGGTGCGGCCGGCGTCGAGCGCGGCACGGGCGGCATCGATTCGGACCATTTCGACGTATTCGGCTGGAGTCATCCCTAGTTCGGATCGAAACAGTCGTGCCAACTGACGTGTACTGAGATTGGCCCGCGCGGCAAGGGTTTTCACACTGTGGTCCGCGCCAGGGTTGGCCGCAATCGCATCGGTGGCCGGCCGCAGCGCGGACTGCGGCGGTGGGTCGGCCTCGACCAGCGCCGAGAATTGCGATTGTCCTCCTGCTCGTTTGAGGTAGACGACCAACTGGCGCGCCACGTCGCGGACGAGCTCGCTGCCGTAATCCTGCTCGACCAGAGCAAGGGCGAGGTCGATGCCCGACGACACTCCGGCCGACGTGAAGATATCGCCGTCACGCACGAAAATCGCGTCCGGCTCAACGGTGATGTCGGGAAACGCACGCGCAAGTGACCGGGTATTTCGCCAGTGCGTGCTGGCGCGCCGGCCGCTGAGCAGGCCAGCCTGCGCGAGGATGAACGATCCCGTGCAGATGGAGCCCAGACGCCGGGTCCGGCCCGCCACCGATTTGACGGCCGCGACGAGTGCGGGATCAATTGCCCGCGCCGGCAGATCGTCACTGCCGGCGACCAGGACCGTGTCGGCGGATTCTATTGACGAAATGCTGTCGGTGACACCCAATCTGGTTTCGATCGAGGTGGTCACATCACGCCCATCCACCGACGCGATCTTGATGTGATAGTCCCCGCCGAATCGGTTGGCTTCGGCGAAGACTTCGCCCGCTCCGGCGACATCCAACAGCGTCACCTCGTCGAAGACGATGATCACCACCACCCGCGACCGCGCACCGGCTTCCACCACAGCGCCATTGTGTCCCATTTTGTGGGAAGGACGGCTTAATAGCCGTAGGTGGATTGCGCAGCACCCGCGCAGACTCAAATCAACGTCATCCATCCGAGGAGATTGATCATGGCCACTCAGTCGATTGAATCCATCGCCGGCATAGCGATCCCCGACAGCGCATTGGTGCGCGAGGCGACCAACCTTGTTCGCAACGCCGAGGATGACGTGCTCTTCCACCATTCCCGACGCGTATTCCTCTTCGGTGCGCTGCATGGGCACCGCCTCGGCCTGGAACCAGACCTGGAACTGCTCTATGTGGGAGCGATGTTTCACGACCTTGGCCTCACCGCGCGCTACCACACCTCTACCCAGCGCTTCGAGATGGACGGTGCCGACGCGGCGCGTGATTTCCTGCTAGAGCACGGAGTCAGACAATCCGACGCGGACAAGGTGTGGCTGGGCATCGCCCTGCACACGACGCCCGAAGTCACCGGACGCCTTGACCCCGAAACCGCCTTGCTCGCAGCCGGTGTCGCAACCGACGTGGTCGGCGTGGGCCGGGATGAGCTGGCGGCGGAAGCTAATGACGCGGTGACCGCCGCCCATCCGCGTCCCGACTTCAAGAACCGCATCCTTGCAGCCTTCAACGACGGGATGAAGCATCGTCCCGAAACGACTTTCGGCACGATGAACGACGACGTGCTGGCGCACTTCGACCCCACATTCGAGCGGTGGAACCTGGTCGACAGCATTTTCAACAGCACATGGCCTGAATAGTGGAAAGGAGCAGGCAAATGGATATCTATGAAGCGCTGTACACCACCAGGATGATGCGCCGGTTGCGGCCGGATCCGATTCCGCTGGACACGCAGGCCCGCATTCTCGATGCGGCCGTTCGTGCCCCCAACGGGGGCAACACCCAGCGCTGGCACTTTGTGGCCGTTGACGATCCGAAACTGATACGCGAGTTCGCCCAGCTGTTCCGGCAGGCGCGTGCTCTCGAGTACGAGAAATTCAGCGCAGGGACGGGACCTATGGTGGCGCCGGCACCCGGCGCGGACCAGGACGCTCACGTCGAGACGATGCGCCGAATGAAGGGCTCGGGGAATTACCTGGCTGACCACTTCGAAGAGGTTCCCCTCTTGCTTTTCGTCTTCGCCATCGACGACCTCGGCGGCGCCAACATCTACCCGGCGATTTGGAGTGCGTTGCTCGCCGCCCGCGCAGAGGGCGTCGGCGGCGTCATGACTATGGTGCTCCGCAATTTCGAGGACAAGGTGAACGAGTTACTTGGCGTGCCCGTCGAGGAAGGTTGGAAGATGTCGGCCATGCTGACCCTCGGCTACCCGCGGGGCAAATGGGGAGTCGCAGCCAATCGGCACCCCGTGCATGAGGTTTCATCCCGGAACCGCTGGGACGCGCCATTCGGTGTCGAAGTACCGCAGCCGCTGTGGCCGCCCCGAGAGCTGCGCGCGATAAGCTGAGCGTCCGCCGACATCGGGGGGTGATAATCGCTGTGGAAGCTATTGTCGTACGTGACCGCGCTGCCGGTCTCCGTGGGCTTTCGTTAGCCGAAATGCCCTACCCGCAGGCGGCAGAAAACGACGTCATCGTCCAAGTCCATGCCGCCGGCTTGACTCCTGGTGAGCTCGACTGGCCGGCAACCTGGACTGACCGCTCAGGGCACGATCGGACCCCAACTATCCCAGGCCACGAAGTCTCGGGAGTCGTCGCCGAGCTCGGCTACGGAACAACAGGATTGACCGTTGGCCAGCGGGTCTTTGGGATCACCGACTGGGCCCGCAACGGCTCGCTCGCGGAATACGTCGCTGTGGAGGCCCGCAATCTTGCGCCGTTATCGGCGCACATCGACCACACGGTGGCCGCCGCGATGCCGATTTCCGGGCTGACCGCATGGCAGGGACTGTTCAATCACGCGCAACTTGTCACTGGCCAGACGGTTCTAGTTCACGGCGCTGCCGGCGCCGTTGGTTCCATCGCGGTGCAACTTGCTCGCGAGGCCGGAGCTCGGGTGATCGGTAGTGGCCGTACCGAGCACAGGGACACGGTGCTGGGTCTCGGCGCCGACACATTCCTGGATCTGCACCAGGACCGGCTGGAGGACGTCGGCGAAGTCGACGTGGTCTTCGACGTGCTCGGCGGTGAAACCCTCACGCGTTCAGCGACATTGGTGCGTGCTGGCGGTGCGCTGATTAGCGTCGCTGAACCACCGCAAGTTCAGCCGGAGCGCGGACGCGCGATCTTCTTCGTCGTCGAACCCGACCGAGTAGATCTTGCGGCGCTGGAACTCAGACTTCGCGACGGCCGGCTGCGCCCGCTCGTCGGCGCGGTATGTCCACTGGCCGAAGCGCCTTCGGCATTCGACCCCGCGCGTCGCAGCCACGGCAAGACCGTCATCGCAATCAGCGATGTGACTAGGGATTTGGTCGGCTAGGAGTCGAGAGCGGCCGCGACGATGGGCTTGGCCCAAGCCGGTGTGGAGGTCAGATCAGACGGCCCAACGATGCGGCCGCGCTGCATGTACAGCACCAGCACCGGCTGCGGTGCCTGCCCGGTGGCGGGATCGGCGGTCGTGGAGTTGTCATAGACCCGTAGCTCGGTCAGCACAGGCAATAACGTCACGAGATTGATCAGGCTGTGGCGGTAGCGACGACGGACGTCGGCTTCGGGAATGTCATGCCCGCCGGCGCGGACCCGTTGTCGCACTCGCTCGATGTGGGCGTCGGCGCTGCCGAGCCCAACGTAGAAGACGTGGATCTCGACGCCACGCTTGGCGGCCTGGGAGAGCAGTGCCGGCATCGTGTTGCCGCCGAGTGTGGTCTCGAAGGTGAAATCGAGACCTTGATCAATCGCCCGTTTCAGCAGCTTTCGGCCCTGTTCCCAGGCCGCCGCGTTGGCCTCGGTCTGGCCCAGTCCGGGGTGGGCCGCCCTAATCTCCCGTGCGGCCTCGTCGGGGTTGTAGTACTCACCGCCCTTGGCGCGGATCGTCGCGCCGATGATGCTGCTCTTGCCGGCGCCGTTGACGCCTGCCAACACGTGTATCTGCGCCGGCCTCAATGTTTTGCGAGCCATGAGCCGCGCAGATCACCGTGGCTGTGCGGTGCGCGCCGCCTTCACCGCCGCGGCGCCCAGTTCCTTTGGCGTGGCGTCGAATGCCGCAGCGACTGCGGCTTTGGCTTGCGGTGTCTGCATGGTGGCCAACAGCTTGTCGAAGCGCTCGCTCAGGTCGTCGAGCGCAGGTGTGGCCGATGCAGTCAGCGCCTCGAATTCGGCATACGACAGCAGCACTGCCCTGGGGGTGGCGTGCTTCGTGATCACCACCGCCCCGTTGAGTGCGGCCTCCTCAAAGACCGTGCCGAACTCGTTTTTGAGGCGGCTGGCCGTCACCATGGGTACATCGACCAGCTTGCCGTCGCGGTTGCGGAACAGGACCGTGGACATGGTGCTCCCTCGTTGGTTAGATGCGCACCCCGCCTATTTTAGCCGTTTTGTCTATTTTGCGTGGATAGGACATTTTATGCCGACTCGGGGCGCGCGGCCCAGGGAGTGTCAAGGATCAACCGAAGCCGCTGTCAAACATCAGCCGAAATAATGTCAAGCATCAGCCGAGGTCATAACGATGAAGTGGGGCGGGCGGGGCTCGAACCCGCGACCAACGGATTATGAGTCCGCGGCTCTAACCAACTGAGCTACCGCCCCGTGTGCAATTCGATTGTTCACGTTAGCGCCCGGAGCGCGACGGTTGTCGCTGGCCTAGCTGCGCGACAGACTCCGGTAGCGCTGCGCGTTTCCAACCTCTACCGCGCGCCTTTCCTCTAACAGGGCTACACACCGAAACGCCAAGTCGACCGATCGATAGCAGTGATGCGCGATCAACCCCAATTGCTTCAACTGCTCATCCGTCATCGCGTCTGGGTGGGTGAAGTCCCGCACGTAAACGATGTCGGCTTCAGTGAGCTGATTGACCCACGGGAGGGCATCGTCGCCGACTTCGAAGTCCCCAATCGGTCTGCGGCTCACTCCGGCGAAGCAATGTGGGATAAACCCCTGGCCACGTAGCTCTGAATCGACCTCCCCGAACGACGGTTGGTTCCGATACAACGTAATGAACGACACCTCGGTGTGAATCGCCACCGCCTCCGCGAGCTTCTGCTGACCGTGTTGGAACACAGACAGCTCACTTCCTTGGATGTCGACCTTGAGCAAGTCGACGTGCTCGATCTCGGAGATATCGTCGAGACGTCGAGTCTCAATGGGAACGCGCTCGATCACTTCACCGTGCGGTCGGAGACTTGGAAATAATCCCAGCGTCGCGGGGTCCGGTTCGAGCAGGCTCGTCATGCCCGTTGCGCGACAGACCTTCAACGTGTGTGACCTACCGTCGCCCACTGCGCATGGCAGATACAGCTCGCTTGGGCCGCGTTTTAGCAAGAGCGCCAAGAAGGCCTGCTGCTGTGGCTCGAAACCGGTCACATGACAGAGGCCGGCCTTGAGCATCGGGAGGTAAGGCGGTTTGCCGCCGTCTAGAGGATTGGCCCCGACATCGACGACGTGGGTGAGGCGCGACGGCGAGAGCAAGTCCCGAAGGAACAACTGGGCGCCCGAGCCGATGCGGGTCGGCGTTACACGCCCACGCGTGGATGGTCCGGAACG
>NZ_JBATXN010000199.1:0-2261 GCF_049673265.1 Mycobacterium sp.
CGCGCAAGGGCGGCCGGCTGATCGTTGTCGAACAACGCCATCGCCTGATCGAATCGCTTGCGTGCGGCGGCCGTCGTGCTGCTGCTAGTCATTCTATTGCGCCGCTCCTCCTCATCGCTGTGGCCCCTCGCCGCTGCGCGGGTGGAAGCGCCCCAACTGCATCGTTCGCCCGGCGCGGTTTAGTCCACCGATTCGAGCTCGGTCGTCCTCAGGGTCGGTTCCGAGGATATGTAGCGATTCTCGGCCCGGAACAACTCGACCTCAACCGTATGGAGTTGACCAGCTGCCGTCACGTCGACGGTCGCCGGACCGATCTGCGTGATGAGCACATCGACCGATCCCCGGTAGGGCGTTCCCGGCTCCCCGATCGAGATCAGGGTGTTCGGTCGCGGCGCGGGCGTCACCGTGCCGTCGACCACGCTGACGGTGGTGCCGGCGATCGGCCTGACTTGATTGCCCACAGCAATATCGGGCATCCGCACGCTGGCCCAGCGCTGCTGGTCGCGGGTATGCACGGTGATCCGCTCGCCGGCGCCGGCCAGCCGCACCACAATTCGTTTGGCCAAAGCATCTTGCGCGGCGATATGCACCCGACTGAACTCCCCCGGGTCGTCGAGCGGCAGCATCAGCCGGTTACCGGCGTCGACCTTGCCCAGCAGCACACCCGAGGGTCCGATCGGCAGGATCAGCGGTTGCGCCAGAACGCCGCGCCGGATGCCGTGCAGCGTCGGCATCGGTCCGCAGAGGTTGGCCGCGATCGCGCGTGCCTGCTCCCCCGGCAAGGTCTTCAGCATGACGCTCGGTGGGGCTGTCGGCGGCTGGGCGGTGCGCACGGTGACCGTCGCCGTCATGCTGCCGTCGCCGAACACCGTGATGTTCTGGATGATCCCGTCGGCCCGCAGCGCCCACGCGTGTTCCAAATTCTCCTCGGTGATGTCGCTGGGCCGGTACCAATACGTCGTCAGCCAACCACCCTCGCCGCGCGCGGTACGCCATCGCTGGTGCTGCGCGTTCAGCGCCGAGGAGCCCAGGCGCCGCTCCAACTCCACGATGTCCGTGGCGGTCGCGACCTTGGCGCGCAGGCCCTGCTGCCGGAGCGCCGCGCTGATCCGCTGCGCCGCAGCCAGGGTCGCGGTGCCCACCGAGGTACGCCATTGCAGCGCTTCGGCATTGGGGAACGACGCGATCCGAACGATCAACCAGGTCTCTCGTTGGCCGGCATACGGCGGGGTGCCGATCAATGTGTCGTAGACCCGCGGATAGTCGCCACTGCTACGCCGCCGGGCCCCGACGCTGACCACGCTGAGCGATTCGACGGCTAACCCCAGGCTCTGGTGCAGCAGCGGCAACAGGCCGGCTACGTCGACGATGTTTTCGGTGTACGTCGCCGTCGAGCCGGTGAACAGGGTTGGCTGATGCGCCTTGCCGAGCAGCTGCACGGCCACCACCGCGACGCTATCCTGGTACCGAACGCCACCTCCGGCGCGGTCGTTGGCCACCGTGATCGGCTCACTCAACGGGATCGCGCGACGGCGCTGTCGCCACAGCATCAGCCACGACCACAGCGGTTGGCTTCGCCAGCGGATGACACCGGCAACCAGTCCGAGCACCAAACCCCCTGCGGCGCCGGGATATCCGGCTAACGCCCAGCCGACCAGGCCGGTCGTGAGGACACCGACGATGATCGCCAGCCTCAGTCCGGCCGTCATCGCTCTCGCCGAGCCCGTGCGACGAGCGATGCGATCACCACCGCAGCGACCACCAGCCCGGCGAACACCAACGCCACAGCGCGGGCACGGTGATCCGGCGGGGGAGGCGGGGCGGGCGGCACGATCAGGCGGCTTTGGGCGCCGGGCGCAAGGCGGTCCCCGGGCGGCACGTTGAATGTCAGCGCGGCAACGGGATCCACCACTCCGTAGCCCACCTGGTTGTCCACCCCGCGCGGCGGGTTATGTGCCGTCTGCAGAATCCGATTGATGATCTGGTGTGCCGACAGTGTCGGATACTTGGCACGCACCAGCGCGGCAACCCCGCTCACATACGCCGCCGAAAAACTCGTGCCCCAGAACGGCAGGTTCTTTTCACCCGGCCGGATGGGTGGATAGGCGTTCACCGGTCCACCGGTCTGCGGAGACAACCCCATGATTCCGACGCCGGGTGCAGCCGCAGCCACCCACGGGCCGCTCAAACTCTTGTTGACCGGGGCGCCGGCGTTGTCGACCGCGCCGACCGACAGCACGTAGTCGGAGAACCAGGACGGC
>NZ_JBATXN010000200.1:0-15043 GCF_049673265.1 Mycobacterium sp.
CTTCGCTTCGGCGATCCCGTCCGACCAGCCAATCGTGGCGTGGCATCTCACCTAGCTCCCTTGGTCGCAGCACGCTGAATTAGATCTCTCACGTTGAGAATTTTCAGCTCAATATTCTCACTTTAAATCCCAGGTCGCGGGGCCGCAGTCGAGTCGGACCACGATCGGCCCGGGCGGCAGCAGCTCATCAACTTTGTCGCGCACCGTTGACCCGCGCCGCTCGTGGCATTCAGCCTGAACCCATGACGGTCGTAGCTGATCCGACCCAGTTCTTCAGCGCAGCGGGATTGCAGGATCCATACCCGTTGTATGACCGCATGCGTGCAGAGGCGCCCGTGCATCGCATCGGCGACTCGGTGTTCTACGTCGTGTGCGGGTGGGATGCGGTGCTGGAGGCTGTCGAACGTGCGGAGGATTTTTCATCGAACCTGACTGCGACGATGGTCTATCACGATGACGGCACCGTCACCCCGTTCGGCATGGTCCCGCTTGGGGATCCCTCGCACGCGTTGGCCATCGCCGACGATCCGGTGCACGCGCTGCACCGCAAAATTCTGTTGCCGCACTTGTCGGCGAAGCGGGTTCGGATCATCGAAGAGTTCGCGGCCGAAACCGCGGACCGGTTGTGGGATGAGCACCTGCACGACGGGCAGATCGAGTGGATGAGCGCGATAGCCAACCGGCTTCCGATGATGGTGGTCGCGAGGCTGCTGGGCCTGCCAGATGAGGACGTCGACGATCTCATCCGGCGCGGCTACGCGACCACCATGCTGCTGGACGGGATTGTCACCCCCGACCAACTCCAAGCGGCCGGAATCGCGGCCTTTGAACTTTCCAACTACGTCGTGGAACATTTCGAGAAGTCAAGTGCCAGTACTGAACCCGGTCTGATCGCCGATTTGGCCAGCCGTTGCGCGGCGGGTGAGCTCGAACAAACCCCTGCGCTGGCGATCATGCTCACCCTTTTTGGCGCCGCCGGCGAATCCACGGCGTCGCTACTGGGCAGCGCAGCGTGGATTCTCGCCGACCGCCCCGAGATCCAACGGCGGGTTCGCGAAAACTCTGAATTGCTAGGCAATTTCATCGAGGAGACATTGCGTTTCGAGTCGCCGTTTCGTGGCCACTACCGACACGTGCTGCGCGAGACGACGCTGGCCGGGATCGACGTGCCGGCAGACGCCCATCTGCTGCTCCTGTGGGGTGCCGCCAACCGTGATCCGGAACACTTCGATGCACCGAATGAATTTCGGCTCAACCGAACCAGCGCCAAGGATCATGTGACGTTCGGCAAGGGTGCCCACTTCTGCGTGGGAGCCGCGCTGGCGCGTTTGGAAGCCCGCATCGCATTGGGCATGCTGCTCACGCGCACCCGCTGGATCGAAGCCGTCGATGTCGGGGAGTGGCTACCCAGCATCCTGGTTCGGCGCCGCGAGCGGCTCGAGATACGTTGCCAGGGAATTGGTTAACCCTCGGCGGGCTTCATCAAGATCGGCATAGGAGCCGAGTTGGCGCTCGGAGACCAGCCCGCGCATCGCACCAGGAATCAGGGCGGCCACTTCGCGGACGCGCTGCGGGTCGACACCCAAACCGGCAAACGCATTCTGGCAGGTTTGCTGCCAGCTCTTGCCCCAGGAGAAAAGCTCGGTAGCAGTCCGCGGATACAGACGCTCCAACTCCTTGTGGTCGCGGGGGAGTGCTGCCCGCAGATTCTCAATCGCGCGGGAATCGTCGGACGCCAGGCCGTGGTAGAGGGTCTCGATGATCGCGCCAACCCGCTCCCGTAGCGGTGCGTCCGATTCGACGCTGGTCAACGCCGTCATCGTCGCGTCACGGCGTTCGGCCGTGCGGTGTAGCACGGCTGCCCAGAACCCGTCCACGTCGCCGAACTGATACTGCACCGCGCCCCACGTGGCGCCGCTCTCCTTGGCAATCCGGGTTGCCGACACCGCGCCCGGGTCGCCCGAAGCCAGCGAGCGCACCGCGGCGTCCAGCATTGTCTGGCGGGTGGCCAAACCGCGCTTGTTGCTGCGTCGATGCTGAACCTGCGCGCGAGGCATGCTTCGCATACTAGCCGTTTTTCATAGTACCCACTATGATCTGCTGACATGGCCAAACCGCCGTTGTCGATGAAGCCGACCGGCTGGTTTCAGGTTGCCTGGTCCGACGAGATCGGCGCTGGCGATGTTCACACGATGAAGTACTTCGATCAGGAGATGGTCGCCTGGCGCGCCGATTCCGGTCAGCTCACGGTGATGAACGCCTACTGCGAACATCTGGGGGCCCACCTTGGTTACGGCGGCAAGGTTGTGGGCGAGGTATTGCAGTGTCCGTTTCACGGATGGCAATGGAGCCAGCAGGGCCGCAACGTCTGTATCCCGTACCAGGATCGCCCCAATAAGGGCCGGCGGATTCGGACCTATCCGGTGGTCGAACGCAATGCGTCGGTCTACATTTGGCACGACGTCGAGGGTCGTGCGCCCTACTTCGACGCGCCGGACGTGTTTGCCGGATTCAATGACGGCAGTAGCGCCGACGACTACTACCCCCAGCAGAGGTTGTTCCGGGAACGTCTGGAACTACACCCGCAATACGTGCTCGAAAACGGCGTGGATTTCGCCCATTTCAAGTACGTGCACAACACCCCGATTGTGCCGATCTTCACCCGCCACGACTTCGACGAACCGGTATCGTTCGTCGACTTCACCATCACCTTCGAGGGTGACGACAACCAGAAGATCGAGGACATCGACAGCCGCGTGGAGGCCATCAACGGTGGTCTGGGAATCGCGGTAACCAAGAGTTGGGGCATGGTCGACAACCGCACGATTTCCGCGATAACCCCGGTCGACGAGTCCACCTCCGATGTGCGGTTCATGGTCTATATCGGCCGGACACCGGGCAAAAACCCGACGAACGCCGAGACCAGGGCCCGAGAATTCGGACAAGAAGTGATCCGGCAGTTCGAGCAGGACGTCCACATCTGGGGCCACCAGCGTTATTCGGATCCACCCGCGCTGGCCACCGCCGAGTATGCGGGATTCACCGCAATTCGCAAGTGGGCCAAGCAGTTTTATCCCGATGGCATCGGTGGCAGCGCCGCCGACGTCTACGCCGCAGCCCAGAAAGGTGCCACCCAGTGACCGCTCGACCGATTCGCGTGTTTCAGGTAGCCACCGGCAACGTCGGCTCGGAGATGATCAAAAGGATTGCCGCACAACCCGACCTGGAACTCATCGGTGTGCACTGCTACTCGCCGGAAAAGATCGGCAGGGACGCGGGTGAGCTGGCCGGCCTGGCTCCCAACGGCGTGAAGGCGACGGGCAGTCTCGAAGAGATCATTGCGGC
Source organism: Mycobacterium sp. (assembly GCF_049673265.1). GTDB lineage: Bacteria > Actinomycetota > Actinomycetes > Mycobacteriales > Mycobacteriaceae > Mycobacterium. The sequence continues at coordinate 3,346 of NZ_JBATXN010000200.1, forward strand.
CAAGCCCGATGTCCTCACTTTCCACGGCGTCTTCCCCGACGAGGACCTCTACGTCAAAGTCCTTGAGGCAGGGATCAATATCGTCACCACCGCCGACTGGATCACCGGGTGGCACCGCGACAGGAATCACCCGCACCCGTCGGGCAAGCCGGTGAGCCAGCTGCTACAGGAGGCGTGCGTAAAGGGCGGCGCCACGTTCTACGGCACTGGGATGAACCCCGGATTGAATCAGATTCTGGGCGTGGTCTGTTCGGCTGATGTCGCCGAGATCGAGAACATCACGACGATCGAATCAGTGGATGTGTCGTGTCATCATTCCAAGGACACCTGGATCGAGGTCGGTTACGGCCTGCCGGTGGACGATCCGGAAATCCCGGCAAAGCTGGAGAAGTACACCCGGGTCTTTGCCGACAGCGTGCTGCTGATGGCCGACTGCTTCGATGTGGCGTTGGACGAAGTGAAATTCAGCTATGAGCTGGGCGCGTGCACCAAGGACGTCGACCTGGGCTGGTACACGCTGCCCAAGGGCTCGCTGGGCGGCAACTACATCAAATACCAGGGCATGGTGGCCGGCGTCCCGCGAGTCGAGACGCATCTGGAATGGCAGATGACCCCGCACACCGACCCGAGTTGGAACATCAAAGGCTGCTACATCACCCAAATCACCGGTGATCCGTGCGTTTACAACAAGCACATGATCTTTCCGAAGCCGGGCGTGGATCTGTCCAATCCGGAGAACTTCGCCTCGATCGGCATGACCGTCACCGGCATGCCTGCGCTCGCTTCGATCAAGTCGGTGGTGGCGGCGCGGCCAGGCCTCATCACCAGCGCCGACCTGCCGTTGCGTGGGTTCGCGGGGCGCTTCAAGCAGTAGCTGGGGCTGCACGCAGATCCGGCCAGTGCCAGACTAGGGGTTGATGCCGCGGCCGCGAATACGACAGGGAAGTTGATAGACCAACTGTTGAATTGGGTAAACGACATGGCTATGACGTGGGAATCGGGGTGGCCACAGGGCCACGGCGGACAAGGTCCGGCGGCATGACCGCTATCGATCCGGCAGAGGACCATACCGAGGCAATCACCCTTGGCCTCCATGATGCGTCTCCGCCAGACCTCGTCGACGAGATGGCGAAAGACGTAGAGCTCGAATTAGGCTGGGGCAAACTAATTTTCGGCCAAACTTTCGCCGATGTCCGCACGCTGACCGAGGCGCTGCGACGGGAAGTGGCCGGGCGGCGCGACATCTGCATCTACGCGCGCGAATCCCATGTGGTGGTCGCGGGAGCGCCGAATGAGCTTTTCATCGATCCCAGCCACACCTACCGACTGCGCTTCGCTGATGACTCGCCCGAGGAAAGCCTGGCTCCGCCACCGATCGGAGTGACGGTGCGGACGCTGAACGATCCGGACGATGCCGACGCCATGAACCGCGTATTCGTGCGCTGCGGAATGGTCCCGTCGCCGCTTGAGACGATCTGGGACAACCACCTGCATGCCGACTCGGTGATTTACCTGCTCGCAGTGCGCGACAACGACAACGCCGTGGTGGGCACCGTGACCGGTGTCGACCACAAGACGCTCTTCAACGATCCGGAGCACGGATCTAGCTTGTGGACACTGGCGGTCGACCCGGCCGCCGGACTTCCCGGAATAGGCGAAGCGCTGACCCGGGCGCTGGCCGAGCACTTCCGCAGTAAGGGCCGCTTCTACCTTGACCTTTCAGTCGCGCATGACAACGCCGCGGCCATCGGTCTGTACGAGAAGCTGGGCTTTCGCCGCGTTCCAGTGCTGGCGATCAAACGCAAGAACGCGATCAACGAGCCGCTGTTCGCGCCGCCACCGGAGACGGTCGACGACCTCAACCCTTACGCGCGGATCATCGCCGATGAGGCGATGCGCCGCGGTATCTGGGTCGAGGTTCTGGATGCGGGCGCCGGTGAGATGCGACTGACCCACGGTGGCCGCAGCGTCATCACCCGCGAGTCGCTGTCCGAGTTCACCACCGCGATCGCGATGTGCCGGTGCGACGACAAACGCTTGACGCGGCGTCTGGTCTCCGAGGCCGGCATCACGGTGCCTCGGGCCCGGCTGGCGACCATGAACGATGACGACTACGCGTTCCTCAAAGAAGTCAGGGAGGTCGTCGTCAAACCGACTCGCGGTGAACAGGGCAAAGGCATCACTGTCGGCATCGTCGCCGACCATGGTCCGGACGAGCTTGCCGCCGCAGTCGCACGCGCGCGAGAACAACACCCGGAGGTCCTCATCGAGCAGCGGGTACCGGGCAGCGACTTGCGGTTGGTGGTGATCGACGGCCGGGTAGTGGCCGCCGCGCTGAGGCTGCCCCCCGAGATCATCGGCACCGGTGAACACAGCGTGCGAGATCTCGTTGCCGCCGAGAGCCGGCGGCGCTCTGCGGCCACCGGTGGCGAGTCACGCATCCCGCTCGACGAGCTCACCGAGGCGACCGTCGCGGAAGCCGGATGGTCGATGGACGACGTCCTGCCGAAAGGAGCTCGGCTTCGCGTCCGGCACACCGCCAACCTCCATCAAGGCGGCACGATCCACGACGTCACCCCGGACGTGAACCCGGAACTCTGCCGGGTTGCCGTGGCTGCTGCCGACGCCATCGGTATCCGGGTGACGGGCATCGACCTGCTGGTGCCTGACATCACCGGCTCCGAATACGCCTTCATCGAAGCCAACGAGCGACCAGGCCTGGCCAATCACGAACCACAGCCCACCGCCGCGGCTTTCATCGACTATCTATTCCCCGGCCAGCCGGGCCAGCCGCTGGCGTGGACCCCCGAGGAGTCGCGGCCCTAGCGGCGACCGAGGACCTTCTCGCGGGCCGTGTCGGTGAGGAATCGACTCCACGACACCGGCCGGAAATTGCGGGCCGCGTCGGTCAGCGCGGTGCGGGACTCTGCGTTCAGCTCGATGTCGGCGGCGGCGACGTTGAACTCAAGCTGCTCAACGCTTGATGCGCCGGGAATGGCGACCACGTTCGGCAGGCTGATCAGCCAGGCCAGTGCGACCTGGGCCGGCTTGGCATCGACGTCCTTGGCGACGTCACGCAACGTCTGCAGCAGCGGCTCAATCCGGCGCAAGTTCTCCGTGCCGTAGAGCGAGTTGACAGCGCGAACGCCGCCAGGACGGTTATCCACGCCGTACTTGCCGCCCAACAGCCCTTGCGCCAGCGGGCTGTAAGCGATCACGACGCGGTTCTCCCGCTCGGCGAACGGAACGAGGTCGTTCAGTGCGGCAGGGCGGGCGAGCGAGAAAAGCACCTGGTTGCTGATCACGGGTCGTCCGAGCGCGGCATCGGCCTTCTTCCAACGCGACAGCGAGTAGTTCGAGACGCCGGCCGCCCCGATCGCGCCGCTGTCGAGCAGGTCGCGCATGCCCGGCATGATCACCGAGTCGGGCACGACCGGGTTGGGCTGGTGGACCTGATAGAGCGGGATGCGGTCCAGCTGCAGCCGGCGCGCGCTCGCGCGCTCGCGCTGCTTGATGACGGCGGGGAAGGGCGCGACCGGGAAGATCTTGCTGGCCACCGCGACTTCCGTGCGCTCGTCGCCGAGTGCCTCACCGAGGATCCGTTCGCTTTTGCCCAGTCCGTATACCTCGGCGGTGTCGAACAGCGTGACGCCCAGGGCGCGGGCGCGACGAACGATGTCTTTCGCGGCACCAGCGGCGTAGCTGTCGCCATAGCCCCACTCGCGCGACCCGAACTGCCAGGTGCCCAGCCCGATCCGGCTGGTTCTTCCGACTCCGTCGACATCCAGATATTTCATGCTGCTCACGGTAGTGAGCAGTGCCCGCCGCAGCTAGGCGGCGTCGGCCTTCGCAATCGCGCCGCGCCGTTCAAGTACTGCCAAGACCTGCTCGCTTTGTACGACGTCTTCCTTTTCGCACATCTCGTATAGCTCGGTGACGACCGTCTGCAGGAGGTCGAGGCGGGCAGAGGCTTGGGTCAGGGTAGTCAGCCAGTTTTCGTAGTCGCGCTCGTCGGGGCCCATTTCAGTCACGGCGAAAGTGGTCGTACCCATCTAGTCACACTCCAGGAATTCAGTGAGGGCGCGGGGCGCGCGCCACGCTTGCCAGCAGGATTAGCCCGTCGTCGATGTGTTTAAACTCACAAATCCCCACGCTAGCGACTATTTGTAGGCATTCGCTGAGCACTTGCTGTGGGTGTCCAAGCACGCGGAAAAACGGTGGCCGATACGCTGTGCCTGCGGCGGGCTCGTTACAAGAAGGGGCAAATATGTCAAGGACAGTGGTGATCGGCGCATCAAGCGGTCTTGGGCGTTGCATCGGCGTCGGTCTCGCGCAGCGGGGCGCTCAGGTCGCGTTGCTTGCCCGGCGCCGCGAGCGCATCGAGGCCGCCGCCAAGGAAGCGGGCCCGGATGCGGTCGCCATCGAATGCGATGTCACCGACCAGGCCTCGTGTCGATCGGCCATCAACGATGCCGCCGCTGCGCTCGGCGGTATCGACTCCCTGATCTACACGCCGGCGATCGGGCCACTCGTCCGGATGGTCGACACCGATGCGGAAACCTGGCGGCGGGTCTTCGATACCAATGTCATTGGCGCCGCGCTGGTGACAGCGGCGGCGGTACCGCACTTGACCGAGTCGGCGGGCAAGGCGGTCTACCTGTCCTCCGATGCGGGTCCGTTCGGACCGCCCTGGCCGGGGCTTGGCGCGTATGGCGTCAGCAAGGCTGCGCTCGAGCAACTCGTCGATGCCTGGCGAGCCGAACATCCCGACATCGGCTTCACCTGCCTGATCGTGGGGGAGTGCGGTGGCGGCGAGGGCGATGGCGCGACCGGGATGAACGTCGGGTGGGATATGGACCTCGCGATGAAAGCCGTTCCGCTGTGGTCATCTCGGGGCTGCATGCCGGGCAAGTTGATGCCGGTCGATGACCTCGTCGACGTGGTGGACACAATCCTGCGGACCAACGCGTCGACGTCGATGCCGGTCGTCGTTGCACGAGGCGCGCCCGCCAGCCCGGTAGCGTTCCCGGATCCCATCCGCTGAACGCGGCTGCGTCCTTTACAGTTGCGCTGATAACGACGACCGAAGGAGACGCCGGATGGCGTGGTTCCTGGCCCTCCAGGGCCCTTCCCACACACCTCACCAATCGTTGGTCTATGAGCTTCAAGACGCGGTGGATGTGGACAAGATCGCTCAGGAGCTGGTTAGTTCCGCGACGCTGGATCGGGTCGTGCCCATTCCCGCGGTGTTGTCGCAAAACAAGCGTCGGCACCAGAAAGTGACGCTGTATGTCCGGCCTGCCGCCTGGGGGCTTTGGGCGTTTTACGAGCTGTCCGAGGAAGATCGCAAAGAGATGATGAAGAACAACCCGGTGATCAATGCCCTCGCCCAAGCGCAGCAGCGCGGACAGGCAAACGTAGCCGGGCAACGGGGACCGATGACTGTCCAAGTCAATCCGCTCACCGGCCAAGTCGGACCGGCCACTGCGCGTCCAGAAGCTAACCCCGGCTAGACGCCGCAGCGCGTAGCGCTACGCGGTGTTCCCGCCAGCCGCCCGCTCGTCGGGGACTGGCAGCGCGCCGAGCGTAGTGAGCATGCCGACTGCCGCGCGGTGCCAGGTGAACATCTCGGCACGGCGTCGCGCAGCGGCCCGCCGGTGCTCTTCGGGTCTGCTGACGATCGCGCTGACCGCTCGGGCAATGGCCGCGGGAGTGTTGTCGGCCAGCGCTCCGCAGTCTGCGGTGATGATTTCGCTCAGCGCCGACGTGCGGGAAACCACCGCCGGTGTGCCACACGCCAGTGCTTCCAGCGCAGCCAGCCCGAACGTTTCGTGCGGCCCGGGCGCGAGTGCGACATCAGCCGAAGCCAGCAGCGCGGCCACCCCGTGCCGATCGGAAACGAAGCCGGTGAAATCGATTGGCAATCGCGCGGCTTGCCGTTGCAATCTGGCGCGCAACGGGCCGTCGCCCACCACGACCAGGCGCGCATCGACACCGGCCGCACACAATTCGGCGAGCGCGTCGATGCTGCGGTCGGCCCGCTTTTCTACCGACAGCCGGCCGCAATGCACCAGCAGGATCTGCGACGGCCTGGCCCAGCGCTGACGTACCAGCGCGGAGCGCCGGCACGGGTGAAAGGTTTCCAGGTCAACGCCCAGTGGGATGGTGACCGTATTCGTTGCGCCGATGCGATCGAATTCTTCGCGGGCAAACCCGGTGGTGCATACCACGGTGTCGTAGGTGGCCGCGGTGCGCCGGTTGGCGAAATCGGCGAACGCCCTCGCGGTCCGACGCGGAAGTAATTGGCCCGCAAGGCGATCAAGGCGCTCATGGGAGATCATCACCGTGGTCGCGCCGTGATCGCGGCCCCAGCGGCCCAGTGATCTCAGGGTGAGACGGTCAGAGACCTCTAACGTGTCCGGTCTGAGCGCCTCCAGCAGTGTCCGCACTGGTCCCGGCAGCACCGCTCGGTAGCCGCCGGTGAACGGAATCAATCTGGCGGGCACGGTAATTCGCACCACGCCGGTGGGCAGCTTGGTCTGTGCCGCATGCCGACCAGGGACGATCAAAAACACCTGGTGGCCCGCGGCGCAATATTCCGCCCCCAGCCGGTCTACGGCGGTACGAAGGCCGCCAGAGCGAGGTCCGTAGAAGTTGGCGACCTGAACGACACGCATACGCTAGAGCAGAACCGCTGCTTGTGTGCGGTCAACGAGCTGACATCGACGGTTGGCTGAACAAGCCATGAACTCCAAGGACCGAAGACGCCGGTAAGCGCGCTCAGGAGATGGGTCGGAGCCGGAAGACCCTGATCTCGCGCGGTGCGCAGCTGGCGCGGTAGCGCTCGTAGCCGGCGTACCAGTCGGTAGCAGTGGCCCACGCCTCGGCGCGGGCATCACCGGTGAGCAGCTCGGCGCGGTACTTCGCAGACGGGCCCATGAACTCAATCGTGCATTCGGGGTGCGCCAGCAGGTTGGCGCTCCAGGCCGGATGCGGCGGGCGACCATAGTTGGATCCGATCGCAAGCAGCCCGTCCGAGTCGTCGATCAATGCCAGCGGCTGGGTCCGCGGCTGCCCCGACTTCGCGCCGGTGGTCGTAACCAGCCCTACCTTGTCGAATCCGGCCGAGCTCAGCCGGCCGTGTGTCCGAGGGATCAGAACTTTGTCGATGCGCGGGGCTACTCGAAGCAGGAACTGGTAGCCGACCGGGCTCATCAAGGCGCGTTCCATCAGCGCCTCATCGATTCGCAGCCGGCGCCCGCGAATTGGACTTTCTCGGCGAAGAGACACGCGTCGACGGTACCCAATGCGGGCTAAGTCCATGAGCCCTTTGACGATTCGCTGCCGATCACGTTGTGTTGCCTTTACACATCACGGCCGTGGTGTATTCCGCAAACCATCTCCGGTCCGATTTGAAATCACTGAGCGGACTCTAAAATTGGCTTGATTCCATGGTATTGGCAGCCGAAGCGCGCGGTAGGCTGAACGCGCGCGAGTTCCGACCGGCAACGCCGTAGGGCTATCGCACCGCGGTATGGGTTGGGGCTACGGCGGGAATGAGGATGACGTGATGCGCCATTTAACGGCCGCATTAGCCGTTACCGGCATCTGCATTCTCGGCGCCGGCTGTGGCGCCGGTAGCAACCAATCAAATGTCAAATCGACGACGACCAAGACCTCGCTTATTCCACGTCCGGTTGTCGAGCGTGAGCTTGATGAGTTGCTGCTTAGCCCGGAGCAGATCAACCCCGTGATGGGCGCGAACGCACTGGCGGTCACCAGAAGGCACGACGCGATGTCCGATGACAGCGCCACCATGAAGCCGTTGGAATGCCTGGCCATCGACGGTGCGGCGCAAGCGCCGGTCTATGCCAACAGTGGGTTCACCGCTGTGCGCGATCGGGCGCTCAACGATGGCGATAACTTCACCCATTACGCCGAGCAGGCGGTGGTGTTGTTTCCTACCGCCAAACAGGCGGGCCTCTTCGTGATCGCGTCGGCCCTACGTTGGCCGGCCTGCCACGGCTATACCCACATCCAGTCCGGAACACAATGGACCGTCGCGCCGATATCCGATGCCGACGGAGCGCTGAGCACGATTGCAACGCAACAAAATGCCAGGGCCGGCGGTTGGGCTTGTGGTCGCGCGCTCGCGCGGAAAAACAACGTCATCATCGATGTCAACACCTGCAGCCCCGACCCGAAGAACTCAGCCGTCGACATCGCCAACCAGATCGCCGCCAAAGTATCTACACGGTAAGGTCTTTCGCCTCGTCACTCGGTATCGGCGGGATCGAGCAGTCGAACCTCCTCAAGGTCCATCACCGACTGAAGCTCACGCAGCACGATGTCATCGATTCGATTTTTGTCGCGCAGCTCGATGATGGCGCGGCGCTTATGCTCGAGCACGCCCAGGCGCACCCGTCTCAGAAGATCGCTGCGCTCGGCGACTTCAGTCGAACCCTCCGGGTCGGCGCCGGCTTCGATGAGCGCTGCGTGCTCTTCGTATTCTTTTCGCAGCCGCCTCAATAGGTCGTCGCCAAGACCTAATTCACCGGCGACTATCGGCAGGGCTTCGAGAGCGGCCGCCGAACCACGGCAGCGGGCCAGTTGCAATTCGTCGGCGTGACTTACGTCTTCGGGCATCCGGGCCCAGCGCACGACGTCGGACAGCGTGGTGCCCTGGACGAGCACGGTCACCAGAATTACGACGCAGACGACGAAGACGATGAGGCTGCGATCTGGAAACGGCGCGCCGCTGTGCGTGGTCAGCGGGATGGCCAACGCCGCGGCAAGCGATACCGCGCCACGGAAACCCGCCCAGTTGGATACGACGCGCTGGCGCCAATTGACCCGACGGGCGCGCTGCAGCTCGCGCCTGTCCACCATGCGAATCAAGACGGTCACGGCTTCGGAACAGGCAAACCGGCTCACGATGATCACGAGGGTGACGGCAAGAGCCAGTGCTACCGCGTGGCGGACTCCGCCGTCGACGCCGGCAATACCGCGCACCGCGTGCGGCATTTGGGTGCCGACGAACACCCATAGCGCGCCGTTGATCAGGAAGGTAGTCAGGTCCCAGAACGCGAAAGTCTGAAGCCGGGAACGAGCTCGGGTCACATGCGGTGTGGCGTAGGCGAGTACCAACGCCGACACCAGTACGGCGACCACGCCGCTGCAATGAATTGCTTGGGCGAGCAAAAACGCGGCGAATGGCGTCAGCAGGCTCAGCGCGCCTTCCTCCTGCGGCGCGTCGAGTCTGCGCCGCACTTGCGTCACCGCGAGCCCGACCAGCAGCCCGGCGCAGATACCACCGACGTAGGAACCGATAAAGCGGGCCGTCAAGGCGCTCGGGCTGACCGGAGCCCCGCCAACCGCGACGGAGACGGCGACGGTGAACAGGACGAGCGCGGTCCCGTCGTTGATGATGCTTTCCGCCCTCAACACCGTCAGCGTCCGGCGCGGCAATTGTTTCGCCAGACCGGCGACCGCGGCGGCGTCGGTGGGGGAGAGCACGGCACCGAGGACCGACGCCGCATGGGACTCCATTCCCAGCGCTCGTGCCGTCCAGGACACCGCCACAGCTGTGACGATGACCAGCCCGATGCTGAGGATGATGATGACACGTAGGTTCGCGCGAATTTCGCGAAAGCTGGTGTTCAGGCTTTCCCAGTACAGGATCGCGGGCAAGAACAACAGCAGCACGATCTCCCCATCGAGCCGCACGCCACCGACCTCGGGGATCAAGCCCAGCAGCGCTCCGAGCACGATCAGCAGAACCGGTGGGCCGACTCGATAGCGCCGGCCAAGGACCGTTCCGACGATCACTGTGGCGAAGAGCGCAACGATTACGACAAGCCCAAACACCAGCACATCATCCTGTACGAACTGGTGCCGCGCGCGACGTGGGGTCAACCTCGGCGTTGGGTACCAAGACGATTACAGCCGCGTACCGATCTCGCCGGTGATCTGGCCGTGGTCGGCTACTTGCGCAAATCATGGATCACGCTCGCGAAATATCCACATCGGCGCAATCGGATATTCGCATGCTCAACAGGAGGTAAGCACGGCATGACGGCGGAAGTGCACGGTAGTCGCATCCTCGACACCGCGAAGGGCATCATCATCGGCCTTCGTAGGTGTTCCTCAGAAACTGCTTTCCACGAGTTGCTCGATGCGGCACAACGTCATCAGATACCGGTGTTCGCAATGGCCTGGGCGCTCGTGCATCTCGCTAATGGTGGCGACATCTGCGCCCACACTTCTGCCGATGCGCAGTCGGCGGCCCGTGACGTATGGGGTCAGCTCTTCGCCGGGTCAGCGGTGTCGGTCGGTTGAGAGCTCAGCGCCACGCGGCGGGCTAGATATGGCTGGCGGCGTAATTCGCTGCCTGATCGACCATCCCGTCGTCGGCGTACGCGGCATGGGCGGCCCAGTCGCCGCCGTCGGAACAGACCGGATCGTCGCCGGCGCACAACTCCAGTGTCTTGGGCTGATATAGCGGACCGATGACCACCGGCGGCGCGCCGACCGTATCCATGAATCGGTTTGACGGCGTGCCGAAAAGGGTGACCGCGGCCACGTGGTTGGCCACGTCGGCCGGCATCGGCTTGGGTACGTCGGCGGCGTCGACCCCGTCGGGTATTGCGGCCGAGGTGACGAAGCCCATCACAGCCGCGCCTTGCGAATACCCGCCGAGCACCATTTTGGTTTTGGGACAGCTGGCCGCCATCGACTCAACATGATTGCCGGCGTCTCTGATTCCGTTGACTGCAGTCGGAAAGTCTGTGGTGGCAGGGTAATCGACTGCGTAGACCCTGAAGCTCTTGGGCCCGACTTTCGACTGCAGCGAATCGACGAATGCCTGCCCGATTGCGCCGACACCGGGCGCCTCCGTAGTGCCCCGGGCGAACACGGCTTCTACGTCCGGACAGTCCGCGGCTGACGCTGATGGAATGAAACCACCAAGAGCAGCCCAAGTGATAAGGACAACGACAGCAAGGAATTTAGCGGCGAAACGTGTACCCACGTCTCAGATATTGCCATACGCCCTTGGCAGCGCGCGCGACCCGACAAGGGATGCCGTCAGTACCGCTGCAGCGAGAACGGATAGGACACCGTGCCGCCGGGCGCGCCGCCGCAGCCGGCGTCGAAGGTGGAGTCCACCGAACCGGCCAACGTCACCGCGTCCCATGAATAGGTGTCGTGCGACGGCAGGAAGGTTACAACGCAGCGCACCCCGTCGGGCACGTCAACCACCATCGTGTAGCGACCATTCGCGAGGTGGGCATCCGCATCCCAAGGCACCGCTTGTCCGTTGGGCCTCGGCGTGCCCTGGACATGGACGCAGTCCGGCTCGTCAAATCGGCATTTCCTGACCTCCCAGAGCCAGGAGTGGCCGGGATCCCGGTTGGTCTCGACTTCGTAGTTGCCGATCAGCATGCCGGCTGCGGCAGTCGGCGCAAGGGCTATCGCTGCCGCGGCGAGCGCGACACCGACTGCCACGGTCTTCGGAGTCTGCACGGGTTCGACTATAAGGTCCTGACATTGCGCAACGGGCCGGAATCAGCCCGGCGGCGTCCAGGCGATCGGCAGGGTCTTGATGCCGTGGATGAACGGCGACAGCAGCCGGGCGGGCTCCTCGGTGGCGACGACGTCGGGGATCTCGCGGTGCAATTCCTCGAACATGACCCGGATC
>NZ_JBATXN010000201.1:0-5790 GCF_049673265.1 Mycobacterium sp.
TCCAACGCCACCCGCGAGCTGTCCGAGGCGCTCAAGCGACGCTGCCTGTTTTTGCACATCGACTTCCCCGACGCTGAGCTGGAACGCCGAATCCTGTTGTCGCGCGTCCCCGAATTGCCCGGACACATCGCCGACGAACTAGTGCGCATCATCGGCGTGCTGCGCGGAATGCAGCTCAAGAAGCTGCCGTCGGTGGCCGAGACCATCGACTGGGGACGCACAGTGCTAGCGCTGGGCATGGACACCATCGACGACGCGACCATCGCCGCAACGTTGGGCGTCGTGCTCAAACATCAATCCGATCAGCAGCGCGCCACCGGCGAACTTCGGCTGAACTAGGGTCACTGATGGCCGTCCGCCGCGTTCGTCCCAGCCATCCGCTGGCTCCGAACGGCTTGCCGGGTCATCTGGTGGGCTTCGTTGAAGCTCTTCGTGGACAAGGGATTTCGGTTGGCCCATCGGAGACGGTGGACGCCGGCAAAGTGATGGGGGTGCTGGGACTCAGCGATCGCGAGGTGCTTCGTGAGGGTCTGGCATGTGCGGTGTTGCGCAGGCCCGAGCACCGTGAGACCTACGACGCGATGTTCGACCTGTGGTGGCCCGCCGCGTTGGGTGCGCGTGCGGTGGTAACCGACGAGGTGCAGGCCGATCGCGAGATGCAGCTGCCGCCCGACGACGTCGAGGCCATGCGGCAGATGCTGCTGGATCTGCTCACCGCCAATGCCGACCTCGCCGACATGGATGAGCGGCTGGTCGCGATGATCGCGCAAATCGTGGACGCCTACGGAAAATACAACTCCAGCCGCGGCCCGTCGTACTCGTCGTACCAGGCGCTCAAGTCGATGGCGCTCGACGAGCTGGAAGGCAAGCTGTTGGCCGGTCTGCTCGCCCCCTACGGCGACGAACCCACGCCGACTCAGGAGCAGATCGCCAAAGCGCTTGCCGCCCAGCGGATCACACAACTGAGGAAAATGGTCGACGCCGAAACCAAGCGGCGCACTGCCGAGCAACTCGGTCGTGACCACGTCCAGATGTACGGAATCCCGCAGCTGGCCGAGAACGTCGAATTCCTGCGCGCCTCTGGTGAACAGCTCCGCTCAATGCGCAGGGTGGTGCAACCGTTGGCCCGCACCCTGGCCACCCGGTTGGCCGCCCGTCGGCGCCGTGCCCGTGCCGGTGCGATTGACCTGCGCAAGACGTTGCGCAAGTCGATGTCCACCGGCGGGGTCCCGATCGACCTGGTGCTGCGCAAGCCGCGCCCGGCGCGTCCAGAACTGGTGGTGTTGTGCGACGTGTCGGGCTCGGTCGCCGGTTTCAGCCACTTCACCCTTTTGCTGGTGCATGCGCTGCGGCAGCAGTTTTCCCGCGTTCGGGTATTTGCCTTTATCGACACCGCCGACGAGGTAACCCACATGTTCGGCCCGGACGCCGACCTGGCGGTGGCGATCCAGCGGATCACCCGCGAAGCCGGTGTCTACACTCGCGACGGGCACAGTGATTATGGCAACGCGTTCGTCTCATTCATCCAGGCGCATCCGAACGTGCTGTCGCCGCGCAGTTCGCTGCTGGTGCTTGGCGACGGGCGCACCAACTACCGCGACCCGGCGACCGATGTGTTGGCTCACATGGTGACCGCCAGCCGGCACGCGCATTGGCTCAACCCGGAGCCCAAACACCTCTGGGGCAGTGGCGACTCGGCAGTACCGCGCTACCAAGAGGTGATTACCATGCATGAATGCCGTTCGGCCAAGCAGCTGGCAGCGGTGATCGATCAGCTGCTGCCGGTCTGACGGCGGTTCTCAGGGCGGAGCTGCCCCCGCCCCTCCAGTAAGCTGGCAAACCATGCGAAAGCGGCGGCTGGGAGTGATGGGTGGGACATTCGACCCCATTCACAATGGCCACCTGGTCGCGGCCAGCGAAGTCGCTTATTTGTTCGATCTCGACGAAGTTGTCTTCGTGCCCACCGGGCAGCCCTGGCTGAAAGGACGCCAGGTCAGCGCCGGCGAAGACCGGTACCTGATGACGGTCATCGCCACTGCGGCCAACCCCCGGTTTTCGGTGAGCCGGGTCGACATCGACCGCGGCGGGCTCACCTACACCAAGGACACGTTGCGGGATTTGCACAACCTCAACCCCGACGCCGAGCTGTACTTCATCACCGGCGCCGATGCGCTGGCCTCGATCTTGTCGTGGCAGGACTTGGAGCAAATGTTCGCGATGGCACGGTTCGTCGGGGTCAGCCGGCCCGGCTACGAGCTGGGCCGCGACCATCTCGCCGATGTCCTCGACGGCCTGCCCGACGATGCGTTGACGTTGGTCGAAATCCCGGCACTGGCAATTTCGTCCACCGATTGCCGTCGGCGCGCGCAAGAGTCGCGGCCGCTGTGGTACCTGATGCCGGACGGCGTCGTGCAATACATCTCCAAGCGTGAGCTCTACCGCAAGCCTGGGGACGCGAGGTGACGGCCAGCCCGGAGGCGATCGAGATGGCCCGTGTCGCCGCGTCCGCGGCGGCGTCGAAGCTTGCCGAAGATGTCGTCGTGATCGACGTTTCGGGTCAACTCGTGATCACCGATTGCTTCGTCATCGCCTCGGCGTCCAACGAACGACAGGTCAACGCCATCGTGGACGAGGTCGAGGAAAAGATGCGCCGGGCCGGCTACAAACCTGCGCGCCGTGAGGGTGCCCGCGAGGGCCGCTGGACCTTGCTGGATTATGTCGACATCGTCGTGCATATCCAGCATCAAGACGAACGCAATTTTTATGCGCTGGACCGGCTTTGGGGAGACTGCCCGGTGGTGACGGTGGACTTGACCGGGAACCCAGCGGACTCGGCGAGCCGGTCATGACGACGCGCCGGCTGGTGATGCTGCGGCACGGCCAAACCGAATTCAATCTTGGCAGCCGGATGCAGGGCCAGCTAGACACCGAGCTGAGTGAATTGGGTCGCGCGCAGGCGGTGGCCGCTGCCGAAGCGCTGGCCAAACGCCAGCCGCTGCTGATCGTGTCGTCGGATCTACGACGTGCCTTTGACACCGCGGTCGCGCTGGGGGAGCGCACCGGCTTGAAGGTTCAGGTCGACGATCGGTTACGCGAGACTCACCTCGGCGACTGGCAGGGCATGACGCACGCGGAGATCGACGTGAAAGCGCCGGGCGCTCGGCTGGCCTGGCGCGAGGACGCCACCTGGGCGCCGCACGGCGGTGAAAGCAGGGTCGACGTTGCCGCGCGCAGCCTGCCGTTGATCGCCGAGCTGGTCGCCGGTGAGCCCGAATGGGGCGCCGACGAGGAGCCGGAGCGGCCGGTCGTGCTGGTCGCCCACGGCGGGCTGATCGCGGCCCTGACCGCGGCGCTGCTGCGGTTGCCGGTCGCCAACTGGCCCGCGGTGGGAGGCATGGGCAACGCCAGCTGGACGCAGCTGGCCGGGCACTCCGCCGAGAACGTCGAAGACATTCGGTGGCGCCTGGACGTGTGGAACGCTTCGGCACAGGTCGCCGGCGATGTCCTCTGAACAACCGCCGCGCCCGGTGTTGCTGATTTTCGCCGATTCACTGGCCTACTACGGCCCGACCGGCGGCCTACCCGCCGACGACCCTCGTATCTGGCCCAATATAGTTGCTGCGCAGCTAGGTTGGGATGTGGAACTGATCGGCCGCATCGGCTGGACATGCCGGGACGTGTGGTGGGCGGCCACTCAGGATCCGCGGGCCTGGGCGGCGCTGCCCCGCGCCGGGGCGGTGATCTTCGCAACGGGTGGCATGGATTCGCTGCCGTCCCCGCTGCCGACGGCGCTCCGTGAACTCATCCGATATGTGCGGCCGCCGTGGCTGCGGCGATGGGTGCGCGACGGCTACGGTTGGGCGCAGCCGCGGCTGTCTGGAGTGGCCAGAGCTGCGCTGCCGCCACATCTGTCGGCTGAATACCTCGAACTGACCCGCGGCGCAATCGATTTCAATCGGCCCGGCATCCCGATCGTGGCGTCGTTGCCGTCGGTGCACATCGCCGAGACTTACGGAAAGGCCCATCACGGCCGCGCCGGCACGGTCGGGGCGATTACCCAGTGGGCTGAGCAGCACGGCATCCCGCTCGTTGACCTGAAAGCCGCTGTTGCCGAACATATTATGAGTGGCCGCGGCAATCCCGACGGTATCCACTGGAACTTCGAAGCCCACCAGGCGGTCGCGGAGTTGATGCTCAAGGCGCTGGCCGAGGCAGGCGTGGCGACGATGCAGAGTGCGCAGCGCGATGAGGAGGAGCCGCGAAATCAAGCCGATGCCACGACCGAGACGCAGCGGGGCTGACGTCAGATGCCTGTCATGGTGGTCACTGACTCCTCGGCGCGTCTTCCGGGCGAAGTGCGTCGGCAGTGGGGAATTCGGCAGGTGCCTTTGCATATCCTGGTCGACGGCCTCGACCTGCGGGACGGCGTGGATGACGTTCCCGACGACATCCACGACTTCGGGCAGGCCACCACAGCCGCAGCCACGCCAACAGAACTGGGCGAGGCCTACCGGCGGGCGCTGGAAGACAGCGGCGGCGATGGGGTGGTGGCGGTGCACCTTTCGGCGGCACTGTCGGGAACCTTTGGCGCCGCCGAAACGACTGCGGCCGAGATCGGTCCAACGATCCGGGTGATCGACTCGAAATCGACTGCGATGAATACGGGTTTCGTGGCGTTGGCTGCCGCCCGGGCAGCGGCCGGCGGGGCCGATCTGGACACGGTTGCGGAAGCGGCGGCCGCGGCGGTGGGCCGCAATCATGGGTTCATCGTCGTCCATCAGCTGGACAATTTGCGGCGCAGCGGCCGGATTGGTGGTGCCGGTGCCTGGCTGGGCACCAAGCTGTCACTCAAGCCGCTACTGCGAATTGAAGACGGCAAACTTATTCTGGCACAACGGGTTCGCACCGCCAGCAAGGCGGTCGCAACGATGATCGACCGGGTTGGTGAAGTCGTCGGTGAGCGTTCAGCCACCATTGCGGTGCATCACGTCGCCAACCCCGACGGAGCCGCCGACCTGGTCGCCGCACTGGGCGAGCGCCTGCCGGCGTGTGAGCCGGCGGTCGTCACCGACCTGGGCCCGGTGCTGGCGTTGCACGTCGGTGCCGGTGCGCTCGCGGTGTGCGTCGAAGTAGCTGGCGACATAGACCCTCCGACCCAAGGATGACGCTGATCGACCGGGCGCCGATTTGGCTGCAGTCTGACCAGGGTTGTATCTGATCTACACAGAAGGGCCCAGCGCCGATAGGGTCAGGGTGCCGCGTCTACACCGATGGATCGGAACCCCTGGGGGGCGATTCAGTAATGCCGAATGGGAACCTCGCAAGGCTTCTCGCTGAGCGGGCAGCAGAAGCGGGATGGTACGACAAGCCTGCCTACTTTGCGCCGCACACGGTGACTCATGGGCAGATCCATGACGGTGGCGCGCGCCTTGGGGAAGTGCTGAGAACCCGCGGTCTATCCAGCGGAGATCGCGTCCTGTTGTGTCTTCCGGATTCGCCTGAGCTGGTGGAGCTGTTGCTGGCCTGCCTGGCTCGCGGACTCCTGGCTTTCTTCGCGAATCCGGAGCTCCATCCCGAAGACCACGCGTTTTTCGAACACGACACGGACCCGGCGCTCGTCGTCACCTCTAATGCTCTTCGCGCTCGGTTCCAGCAGTCGCGCGCGGTGGATACCGCAGAGCTGTTGTCCGAGGCGAGCCGAGTCGAGCCGGGCGACTATCAGCCGCTGAGCGCTGACGCTGCTGC
Organism: Mycobacterium sp.; assembly: GCF_049673265.1. Lineage (GTDB taxonomy): Bacteria > Actinomycetota > Actinomycetes > Mycobacteriales > Mycobacteriaceae > Mycobacterium. The sequence continues at coordinate 5,746 of NZ_JBATXN010000201.1, forward strand.
GTTCGCTAACTACACGTCTGGCACTACGGGTCCACCGAAAGCCGC
>NZ_JBATXN010000202.1:0-13960 GCF_049673265.1 Mycobacterium sp.
TCGTCCCACCAGCCGTCGCGGATGGACAGGTTCAGCCCGCCGTTGAGCGCGCTCTTCATCCCCGACGTTCCACACGCCTCCAGCGGGCGCAGCGGGTTGTTCAACCAGACGTCGCAGCCCCAATACAACAGCCGGGCCATCGACATGTCGTAGTCGGGCAGGAACGCGATGCGGTGGCGCACCTCAGGCCGGTCGGCGAACTGCACGACTTGCTGGATGAGCGCCTTGCCTCCGTCGTCGGCGGGGTGCGACTTGCCGGCAACGATCAGCTGGATCGGCCGCTGTTCGTCGAGCAGCAGCTGTTGCAGCCGGTCCGGGTCACGCAGCATCAGGGTCAGCCGCTTGTAGGTCGGGACTCGACGAGCGAACCCGATGGTCAGTACGTCGGGATCGAATGCCGTTTCGATCCAACCTAATTCGGCCTCCGGCGCACCGCGTTCGAGCCACGAGCGACGCAGCCGGGACCGGACGTCGTCGACCAGCAGCGCCCGCAGTTGCGAGCGGATCCACCACAGATGACCGGCGTCGACCTCGTTTAGTCGCAGCCAGACTCCTGGGTCACTGAACGCCGCGTCGTCCGGCCCCACCAATTCGCGACCGAGCTCTAACCATTGCCTCGCCGCCCAAGTCCGGGCATGGACGCCGTTGGTGATCGAGCCGATCGGCACCTCGTCGGCGTCGAATCCGGCCCACAGCTCATTGAACATCGCTCGACTGACCCGGCCGTGCAGAAGCGAAACGCCGTTGGCGCGCTGTGCCAGCCGCAGGCCCATGTGGGCCATGTTGAACTTCTCCGGATCGTCCTCGGCGCCCAGTGCCTGAATCCGGGCCAGCGGCACACCCGGCAGCAGCGCAGGACCAGTCTCGCCGGCCTCGGCATCTGCAAAGTACTGCTCCACCATCTCCATCGGAAACCGATCGATACCGGCAGGCACCGGGGTGTGCGTGGTGAAAACCGTGCTGGAGCGCACCACCGTCAACGCGGTATCGAAATCCAGCCCGGCATCGACGAGTTCGCGGATGCGCTCGGCACCAAGGAATCCGGCGTGGCCTTCATTCATGTGGTACACCTCGGGCGCGGGCAGCCCTTCGATGGCGGTGAAGGTCCGGATGGCACGTATCCCGCCGATGCCGGCCAGGATTTCCTGCTGCATGCGATGTTCTTGATCGCCGCCGTAGAGGCGATCGGTCACCCCGCGTAGGTCGTGCTCGTTTTCTGGAATGTCGGAATCCAGCATCAGCAGCGGTACCCGACCGACCTGCGCTACCCATATCCGCGCCCGCAGCCGTCCGGAGTCCGGCAGCGCCAGCTCAACCAGCGCCGGCTCGCCGGCGCCGTCGGTGAGCAACCGCAGGGGCAGACCCTGCGGGTCCAGCGCCGGATAGGTCTCGTGCTGCCAACCGTCGGCAGTCAGCGACTGCCGGAAATAGCCGGAGCGGTAGTACAGGCCGACCGCGATCAGCGGCAATCCGAGATCCGAGGCGGACTTCAGGTGGTCGCCGGCCAGGATTCCCAAGCCACCCGAGTAGTTCGGCAACACCTCGGCGACGCCAAACTCCATCGAGAAGTAGGCGATGCCGTTGGGCATAGCGGCGCCGTTGCCTTCTTGCTGCTGGTACCACAGCGGGCGGCTCAGGTAATCGTTCAGCTCGGCGGCCAGCGCATCGAGGCGATCCAAAAAGCCGCTGTCGAGCGCCAGTTCGTCGAGCCGAGCCGGGCTCACTGCGCCGAGCAGGGCTACCGGATCCTGAGCGCACTTGGCCCACAGCGCCGGCTCGATCGCCTCGAAAAGCTCCTGCGTCGGCTGATCCCACGACCACCGCAGGTTCGTCGACAACTGTTCGAGCGCCCCCAGGCGTTCCGGAAGGTGAGCACGGACCGTGAACCTACGCAGGGCTTTCACGCGTTCCTACCTTACTGACCAGACACCGGGGTTCGCCTCCCGAACAACGCGCACATCCCTGCCCCGGGTGTGGCCCGACACTACGGTGGGTATTGGGCGCAAAGAGCTTGTCGCCTGAGTAGCGACTCAAGAATCAGAACGGAGTGACGGTGCCCGGTCGTGTCGAGATCGATGACGTCGCGCCCGTCGTATCGTGTGGCGCGTATCCGGCAAAAGCTGTGGTCGGTGAGGTAGTTCCAGTCCGCGCGACGGTATGGCGTGAGGGTCATGACGCGGTTGCAGCGACGCTGGTGGTGCGCTACCTCGGCGCGCGCTATCCGCAAGCCGGCGAAACCCGGCGGCTCAAGGCGGTGCAGGCCCCCTTAAAGACCGCATCAGTGGCCGAACCCGCCGCCGCGCCGCTGCCCCGGGTCAAGCCGCTGCTGCTGCCGATGAGCATGGGCGAGGAGCCCTACGTGTTTCACGGTCAGTTCATCCCCGACAGCGTCGGGTTGTGGACGTTTCGGGTGGACGGTTGGGGTGACCCGATCCACACCTGGCGGCACGCCATCGAGGCCAAGCTGGAGGCCGGCCAAGGCGAGTCCGAACTGTCCAATGATCTGCTGATCGGAGCACAGCTATTCGAACGCGCCGCGACCGGTGTCCCCCGGGGCTCGCGCCAACCGTTGCATGCTGCCGCCGCAGCTTTGCAGGCGCCGGGCGATCCGGTTTCCAGGGCCGCGCTCGCGCTGAGCCCCGAGGTCGACGAACTCTTGACGCAGTACCCACTGCGCGAGCTGGTCAGCCGCGGCGAGCAATACGGGGTGTGGGTGGATCGGCCGCTGGCCCGCTTCGGCTCGTGGTACGAAATGTTCCCCCGCTCGACCGGTGGCTGGGACGCCAAGGGAAACCCGGTGCACGGCACCTTCGCCACTGCGACCGGGGCATTGCCGCGAATCGCGCAGATGGGCTTCGACGTGGTGTACCTGCCGCCGATCCACCCGATCGGCAAAGTTCACCGCAAGGGCCGCAACAACACCGCGACAGCGGTCCCCGGTGACGTCGGGTCGCCGTGGGCGATCGGAAGCGATGAGGGCGGTCACGACGCGGTGCATCCGCAGCTCGGCACGATCGAGGACTTCGACAACTTCGTGGCAGCGGTGCAGGACTTGGGTATGGAGGTGGCTTTAGATCTGGCGCTGCAATGCGCGCCCGATCACCCATGGGCCAAGCAACATCGCCAGTGGTTCACCGAATTGCCCGATGGCACCATCGCCTACGCGGAAAACCCACCGAAGAAGTACCAGGACATTTACCCGATCAACTTCGACAACGACCCCGCCGGTCTGTACGACGAGGTGCTGCGTGTGGTGCTGCATTGGATGGACCATGGAGTGAAGGTTTTCCGCGTCGACAATCCGCACACCAAGCCGCCCGACTTCTGGACCTGGCTCATCGGCCAAGTGAAGGCCATCGATCCCGACGTGTTGTTTTTATCGGAGGCATTCACACCGCCGGCACGCCAGTTCGGCCTAGCCAAGCTGGGCTTCACCCAGTCCTACACCTACTTCACCTGGCGCACGTCGAAGTGGGAGCTCACCCAATTCGGCGAGGAGATTCCCTATCTCGCCGACTTCCGTCGTCCCAATTTGTTCGTCAACACCCCAGACATCCTGCATGCCGTCTTGCAACACAATGGCCCGGGCATGTTCGCGATACGTGCGGTGCTGGCGGCAACGATGAGTCCCGCATGGGGGATGTACTCCGGTTATGAGCTCTTCGAACACGAAGCCGTGTTGGAAGGCAGCGAGGAGTATCTCGACTCCGAGAAGTACGAGTTGCGACCGCGCGACTTCGCCGGCGCACTGGCAGCGGGCCGATCGCTGGAGCCATTTATCGCTGGGCTGAACAAGATTCGTCGACTCCATCCCGCTCTTCAGCAGCTGCGCAACATCACGTTTCACGCCGTCGACAACGACGCACTGTTGGCGTACAGCAAGTTCGACCCGGTCACCGGCGACTGCGTGCTAGTTGCGGTGACGCTTAACGCGTTCGGGCCGGAAGAAGCGACGTTGTGGTTGGACATGGCCGCATTGGGTATGGAGCACTACGAGCGGTTCTGGGTCCGAGACGAGATAACCGGCGAGGAATACCAATGGGGACAGGCCAACTACATACGGATCGACCCTGGCCGCGCACCCGCTCACATCATCAACATGCCGCTCATACCGTCCGAATCCAGAATGGCGCTCTTGCGCCGGAGGTGACGCCCCGATGAAGTCCAAGTCCACCGACCAACTCGCCAGGACCCACTTGGCGCCCGAACCCAGCGACTTGGCCCGCCTGTTGGCCGGTGAGCACCACAACCCGCACGGCATCCTCGGAGCCCACGAGTACGGTGACCACACAGTCATCCGATCCTTCCGGCCGCACGCCACCGAAGTCGTCGCACTTGTCGGCCAAGACCGGTTTCCACTGCAACACATCGACTCCGGATTGTTCGCGGTGGCACTGCCATTCGTCGACCTCATCGACTATCGCCTCGAGGTGAGTTACGACGGTGCCGGTTCGAATACCGTTGCCGACGCCTACCGCTTCCTGCCGACGTTGGGCGAAGTCGATCTGCATCTGTTCGGCGAGGGACGCCACGAACGACTGTGGGAGGTGCTGGGTGCGCATCCACGCTCGTTTAAGACCGCAGATGGTGTGGTTCAGGGTGTGTCGTTCGCCGTCTGGGCGCCCAACGCCAAGGGTGTCAGCTTGATCGGGGAGTTCAACGGCTGGAACGGCAACGATGCCCCGCTGCGCGTTTTGGGCTCGTCGGGAGTATGGGAGTTGTTCTGGCCGGACTTCCCGCCCGATGGCCTGTACAAGTTCCGGGTGCACGGCGCAGACGGCTCCATCACGGACCGCGCGGACCCGTTCGCATTCGCCACCGAGGTGCCGCCGCATACGGCGTCGCGGGTGAACGTGAGCACCTACCGATGGACCGATGACGACTGGATGACGGCGCGGGCCCAGCGCAATCCGGTGTTCGAGCCGATGAGCACCTATGAAGTGCACCTGGGCTCGTGGCGGCCGGGCCTGTCTTATCGCGAGCTTGCTCGTGAGCTGACGGATTACGTTGTAGCGCATGGGTTTACCCACGTCGAGATGCTGCCCGTCGCCGAGCACCCGTTCGCCGGATCGTGGGGATACCAGGTCACGTCCTACTACGCGCCGACGTCGCGGTTCGGTTCCCCAGACGAATTCCGGGCCCTCGTCGACGCGTTGCACCAGGCCGGAATCGGCGTCATCGTGGACTGGGTCCCGGCCCACTTCCCCAAGGACGCATGGGCCCTGGGCCGTTTCGACGGCACACCGCTATACGAGCATTCCGACCCTCGGCGTGGCGAGCAACTCGACTGGGGTACTTACGTATTCGACTTTGGCCGTGCCGAGGTGCGCAATTTCCTGGTGGCCAATGCGCTGTACTGGCTCGAGCAATTCCACATCGACGGCCTGCGGGTAGACGCCGTCGCATCGATGCTTTATCTCGATTATTCGCGTCCGGTCGGCGGCTGGACACCGAACATCTATGGCGGCCGGGAGAATCTGGAAGCGGTGCAGTTTCTGCAGGAGATGAACGCCACAGCGCATAAGGCCGCACCGGGCATCGTCACCATAGCCGAAGAGTCGACGTCGTGGCCCGGTGTGTCGCGGCCGACTAACGTTGGCGGCCTGGGCTTTTCGATGAAGTGGAACATGGGCTGGATGCACGACACGCTGGACTACATCGGCCACGATCCGGTGCACCGCAGTTACCACCACCACGAGATCACCTTCTCGATGCTCTATGCATTCAGCGAGAACTTCGTGCTACCGATCAGCCATGACGAGGTCGTGCACGGCAAGGGCACGCTGTGGTCGCGGATGCCGGGCAACGACCACGTGAAGGCGGCGGGCTTGCGCAGCCTGCTCGCGTACCAGTGGGCACACCCGGGTAAGCAGCTGCTGTTCATGGGCCAGGAATTCGGGCAGCGCGCCGAATGGTCGGAGGAACGCGGCCTGGACTGGTTCCAACTCGACGAGAACAGCTTCTCCACCGGGATCTCGTGCCTGATCAACGATCTCAACACGATCTACCGCGGCCACCCCGCACTGTGGAGCCAAGACAGCAAGCCCGAGGGCTATTCCTGGATTGACGCCAACGACTCCGCCAACAACGTGTTGAGCTTCCTGCGGTACGGCAGCGACGGCTCGGTGATGGCGTGCGTGTTCAATTTCGCCGGGGCGGAGCACAGCGGCTATCGTCTCGGCCTGCCCACCCCGGGCCGGTGGCGTGAGGTCCTCAACACCGACGCGACCAACTACAACGGCACCGGTATCGGCAATCTCGGCGGTGTCGACGCCACCGACGAGCCATGGCATGGCCGCCCGGCATCCGCGGTGTTGGTGCTGCCGCCGACCTCGGCGCTGTGGCTCGAGCCCGAATAGGCGACTAGTACAGGGCGTTGGCGAGGTTACGCCGCGCGGCGATGACGTCAGGGTCGGCGGCGTCGAAGAGCTCGAACAACTCGATCAGCCTTGTGCGCACCGAGGTCCGCTCTTCGCCGGACGTCCGCCGCACCAACGCAACCAATCGGTCAAATGCGGCCTGGACATCCTGGTTGAGAAGCTGCACGTCGGCGGCGGCGAACGCGGCTTCGATGTCGTCAGGAGCGGCATCGGCGCGGGCCACAGCCTCGGGTCCTTGCGCGGTAGCACGCATCAGGAAAGCGAGCTGGCGCACCGCACCCTTCGCTTCGGCGTGGTTCGGATCGTCATCCAGGATCGCCTGATACGAATCGGAGGCGGCGGCGAAGTCACCGTCTTGGAGTTGCTGGCGCGCCTGCGCGAGCGCCGGGTCCACCGCCTCGGGTTCCTCGGAAGTCGTTGCGCCGCTAAGTTTGCCCGATGTTGCCGACAGCAGTGAGTCCACCCAGCGGCGCAGCTGATCGGCTGGCTGAATGCCTTGAAAACTCGAAAGTGGTTGGCCCGCAGCTAAAGCCACGACGGTAGGAACCACTTCGACACCGAATATCTGGGCCACACGTGGAGCTGTGTCAACATTGACGCTGGCCAGCGACCACTTGCCGTTGTCCGCGGCGGCCAGGCCGGACAGCACGTCGGCCAATTCGAGGCAGACATCGCTGCGCGGCGACCACAACAGCACGACAACCGGCACCTGGTTGGACCGCAGCAGCACCTCTTCTTCGAAGTTAGCTTCGTTGACCTCGGTGCCGATGGGCTTAGACGATCCTGTCGACTCCCCCGCGGCCGCATCGCTGCTGGGCGCGGTTTGCTTGAGCCCGGACAAGTCGACCGCGCCCGCCATCGCAGGGCCAGCCGGAGGTCGGGGACGGGTCACGTCGTCAAGTTTGGCATGTGGCGTTGCGGCCTGGGCCACCCGGTTGCCGGTCTTGTAGGCGGCCATATGACCAAAATCACATCAGCTGTCAATTTTGCCCGGGCTCACCGAGCCAGCAACCATCGTTGCGACGGAATCGCATACCGCGCAGCGCCGCTACCAACCAGTAACTAACCCGCGCGCAGGATTAGCGCGTCGCCCTGACCGCCTGCGCCACACAGCGCAGCGACGCCGTAACCAGAGCCGCGGCGGGCCAGTTCGAGCGCCGCATGCAGCGTGATCCGAGCGCCCGACATGCCGATTGGATGCCCGATGGCGATTGCACCGCCGTTGACGTTGACGATGTCGGGATCAACGCCCAGTTCCCGTGTCGAGGCAAGCGCCACCGCGGAAAACGCCTCGTTGATTTCCACTACATCGAGTTGGTCGACGGAGATCCCCTCACGGCTGAGAGCCTTTTTGATTGCGTTGGCGGGTTGCGACTGCAGCGTCGAATCGGGACCGGCAACCACGCCGTGTGCGCCGATCTCCACCAGCCAGGACAGCCCCAGCTCGGTGGCTTTGTCTTTGTTCATCACGACCACTGCGGCCGCGCCGTCGGAAATCTGCGACGCCGATCCGGCCGTGATGGTGCCGTCGCGACGGAACGCCGGCTTGAGCCCACCCAGCGATTCGGCGGTGGTATTGGCGCGGATGCCCTCGTCCTCGTTGAACTGCAACGGATCACCCTTGCGTTGCGGGATGGTCACCGGCACGACCTCGTCGGCGAAGACGCCGTCCTTCCACGCCGCGGCGGCCTTCTGGTGCGATCGCGCAGCGAATTCGTCCTGCTCGAGACGGGTGAACTTGTCGACGTCGTTGCGTTGCTCGGTCAGCGCGCCCATCGGCTGGTCGGTGAAGACGTCGTGCAGGCCGTCATAGGCCATGTGGTCCAACACCGTCACGTCGCCGTACTTGTAGCCCGACCGGCTGTCCATCAGCAGATGCGGCGCCTTAGTCATCGACTCCTGGCCGCCGGCCACCACGACGTCGAACTCACCCGCGCGAATGAGCTGGTCAGCCAGGGCGATGGCATCGATACCGGAGAGACACATCTTGTTGATCGTCATGGCCGGCACATCCCAACCGATACCGGCCGCCACCGCGGCCTGCCGGGCGGGCAACTGACCAGCCCCGGCGGTCAGCACCTGGCCCATGATCACGTACTCGACCGCAGAGGCGGGCACGTCGGCCTTCTCCAGGGCGCCGGCGATCGCGAGGCCACCCAGATCGCTGCCGGAGAAGTCCTTCAGCGAACCCATCAATTTGCCGATCGGGGTGCGCGCTCCAGCAACGATCACCGACGTCGTCATGACTACCTCCAGGGGTGGGGTTCAGCGGCCGATTCTGCGGATCGCAGAAGCAGAATCTTTCCCGTCAGGTTACCGTTACGTTATGACCACCGATCAAGTTGACGTCCGTCAAGTACTCGCCACCGCGTTGGTGACGGCGGTCGACCATGTCGGTATTGCGGTCCCTGACCTCGATGACGCCATCGCGTGGTATCACGACCACCTGGGCATGATCGTGCTGCACGAGGAAGTCAACGCCGATCAGGGCATTCGCGAGGCGATGCTGTCGGTGCGCGGCGCCCCGATCGGCAGCGCGCAGGTGCAGCTGATGGCCCCCATTGACGAGTCGTCGGTGATCGCCAAGTTCCTCGACAAGCGCGGGCCCGGCATCCAGCAGCTGGCCTACCGGGTCAGCGACCTGGAGACCCTTACCGACCGGCTGCGCGAGCAGGGTGTCCGGCTGCTCTACGACGCGCCACGGCGCGGCACAGCGAACTCGCGAATCAACTTCATCCACCCCAAGGACGCCGGTGGAGTTCTGATCGAGTTGGTCGAGCCGTCGGCCGACTCGGACTCTGCGCACTGAATTTCTTCAAGACCACTTTCGGGTGGGCGCGCGGGTTGCCCGATTAGCCCAGCACGAGGTGTGCCAGTGCCGCCGGTCGTCGATCGCTACCTCACCGGATTCTGCTAGCCACACCACTACATGGGCTGTGCCCGAAGAGATTTCGTGATCGCAACCGGGGCAGCGATATGTCTTGCCAGCGCGCGCGGCGGCGACCGGTCGCACCTGGTAGTCGTAGCCGTCGGGCCCGGTTTCCACCCGGTGTTGCACCGGCAGCGGCCGAAACGGCTGCATACGCGGTGGAGTACGGCGCCGAGGCATGCCTCCAGTCTAGTGAGCCAGCTCAGAATAGCCGGAACTCGTCTGAATCCATTCCGCGCATCTTGTCGTAATCCAATGTCAAACAACGGATTCCGCGATCGATTGCCAAAGTTTTCGCTTGCGGCTTAATCTGCTGTGCGGCGAAAACCCCGCTCACCGGCGCCAGCAGGCTATCCCGGTTGAGCAACTCCAGATAACGGGTGAGCTGCTCGACCCCGTCGATCTCCCCGCGACGCTTGATCTCGACCGCGACCGAGTGGCCCTGCTCGTCGCGACACAGCAGGTCGACCGGCCCGATCGCTGTCATGTACTCGCGGCGCACCAAGGTATATCCGTCGCCCAGCAGCTCGACATGCTCGGCGAGCAACGCTTGCAGGTGGGCCTCGACGCCGTCCTTGACCAGGCCGGGGTCGACGCCCAAATCGTGGCTAGAGTCGTGTTCGACGTCCTCGATGGTGATGCGCAATTGCTCGCCGGCTTTGTTCTGCACCACCCAGACCGGCACCGTGCCGTCCAACTCCTCGGTGAGCCAACACGGCGGGCTCATCCAGTTCAGCGGCTTGTAGGCACGGTCGTCGGCATGCACGCTCACCGAGCCATCGGCCTTGACCAGCAATAGTCGACGGGCCGATGGCAGATGAGCGGTGAGTCGGCCGAGATAGTCCACCGTGCACTGGGCGATGACGAGACGCACGCGACTCACCTTAAGCGGGAGCCCAGAAGACGAATTAGGCTGACGCCACGATGACGGCCAAGAGAACAACCGCGCAACGGCTGGGCCGGCTGCTGGAGCGGGTAACCCAGCAGAGCGGTCGGCTGTCGGAGACACCGGAGTACGGCTCGTGGCTGCTCGGGCGGGTGGCGGAGAGCCAGAGCCGCCGGCGGGTGCGCATCCAGCTCATCATCACGGTCTTCATCGTCGCGACCAACCTGATCGGCATCGGTGTCGCGACCCTGCTGCTGACCATCGCGTTCCCGATCCCAAGTGTCTTCAGCGACGCGCCGCTGTGGCTTACCTTCGCCGTCACGCCAGCCTATATAGCCGTCGCGCTGGCGCTCGGCGTCTACCTGATCACCAATCGACTGATAACGGCCCTGCGGTGGGCAATCGAGGAGCGCAAGCCCACCCCTGCCAATGAGCGCGCCACCTTTTTGGCTCCCCTGTGGCTGGCACTTGGCGTGCTTGCTCTGTGGGGAATCGGAGCTGCCTTATTGACGACGCTTTACGGGATGTCCAATAGCACCTTCATCCCGATCGTGGGTTTCTCGATAAGCTTCGTCGGCATCTTGGTGGCCACCGCGTCTTATATGTTCACCGAGTTCGCGTTGCGCCCGGTGGCCGCCCAGGCACTGGAGGCGGACCGCGCGCCGCGACGGCTGGCACCGGGCATCATGGGCCGCACCCTGACCGTGTGGTTACTGAGCTCGGGTGTCCCGGTGCTGGGCATCACGCTCACCGCGTTCTTCGCCCTGGTGCTCGGCAATTTGAGCAAGACCCAACTGGCGATTGCGGTGCTCGTCATTTCCACCGCCACCTTGGTGTTCGGGTTTGTGTTGATGTGGATCCTGGCTTGGCTGACGGCGACGCCGGTGCGGGCAGTGCGATCGGCGCTGCGGCGCGTCGAGCAGGGCGATCTGCGAGGCGATCTGGTGGTCTTCGACGGCACGGAACTCGGGGAGCTGCAGCGGGGTTTCAACTCGATGGTCGACGGCCTGCGAGAGCGTGAACGAGTGCGCGACTTGTTCGGCCGTCACGTGGGACGCGAAGTCGCCGCCGCAGCCGAGCGCGAACGACCAAAACTCGGCGGTGAAGAGCGCTATGTCGCAGTCGTTTTCGTCGATATCGTCGGCTCGACACAATTGGTGACGAGCCGCCCCGCCGCGGAAGTCGTCCAGTTGCTCAACCGCTTCTTCGCGGTGGTAGTCGAAGAGGTCGATCGCCATTGCGGACTGGTCAACAAATTCGAGGGCGATGCGGTGCTCGCAGTCTTCGGCGCACCCAACCGGCTCGAACGACCAGAGGAGCAGGCGCTGGCCGCAGCACGCGCGATCGCGAGTCGACTCGACAGCGAGGTCCCCGAATGCCCCGCCGGTATCGGGGTCACCGCCGGGAAAGCGGTCGCGGGAAACGTGGGCGCAAAAGAGAGGTTCGAATACACGGTCATTGGCGAGCCGGTCAACGAAGCCGCCCGACTGTGCGAACTAGCTAAGGACGAACCGGGCCGACTACTGGCATCCTCGGACACCGTCAACGCGGCGGGTGAAAATGAGCGGGCCCATTGGTCTTTGGGCGAGACAGTGACGCTGCGCGGGCACGACCAGCCGACGCAGCTGGCAGCACCGGTGTAGCGGGTCGATAGTCGACTCGGCCACGACGATGTCGGTTTTCCGCCAGTAATGTCAGTGGTCGGGTGTAATTGTTGCAACCGTGCATGACGACTTCGAACGCTGCTATCGGGCCGTGCAATCCAAGGATGCCCGGTTCGGCGGCTGGTTCGTCACCGCGGTGCTGACCACCGGGATCTATTGCCGCCCCAGCTGTCCGGTCCGGCCACCCTTCGCCCGCAATGTCCGGTTTTATCCGACTGCAGCGGCCGCCCAACGCGCCGGCTTCCGGGCATGCAAGCGCTGCCGCCCGGACGCGTCGCCAGGCTCGCCAGAGTGGAACATCCGCGGCGACCTCGTCGCCCGGGCCATGCGATTGATCGCCGACGGCGTGGTAGACCGCGAAGGTGTCACGGGGCTTGCCGCCCGACTGGGCTACACCACGCGACAGCTTGAGCGCCTACTACAGGCCGAGACCGGCGCGGGCCCGCTTGCCCTGGCCCGCGCGCAGCGCACGCAAACTGCGCGGGTGCTGATCGAGACAACAGATCTACCGTTCGGCGACGTCGCTTTCGCCGCAGGCTTTTCCAGCATCCGCCAATTCAACGACACCCTGCGCATGGTCTGCGACAGCACTCCGACGCAGCTACGCAAACGCGCGGCCGCGCGGTTCGGGCGCGAGGGCGCCTCATCCGGGACAGTGTCGCTGCGCCTACCGGTGCGGGTTCCGTTCGCCTACGAGGGGGTCTTCGGTCATCTGGGCGCCGGCGTGGTGCCTGGATGCGAGGAGGTGCGCGACGGCACATATCGGCGCACCCTTCGGCTGCCGTTTGGAAACGGGATCGTCAGCCTGACACCCGCCCCCGATCACGTCCGATGTCTGCTGGTGCTCGACGATTTCCGCGACTTGACGAGCGGGATCTCGCGTTGCAGACGGTTATTAGACCTTGACGCCGATCCGGAGGCGGTGATCGAGGTATTGCAATCTGATCCGGCGCTGGCGCCGGTTGTCGCCAAGGCACCCGGGCAACGCATACCCCGGACCGTCGACGAAGCCGAACTGGCCGTGCGGGCGGTGCTGGGTCAGCAGGTATCGACCAAGGCCGCGCGAACCCACGCGAGCAGACTCGTCGCCGCATACGGTCAGCCGGTGCACGACGCCGACGGCGCGCTGACGCATACCTTTCCGTCTGTCGAGCAGCTCGCCGACATCGATCCGGCCCATCTCGCGGCCCCGGAGGCACGCCGGCGGACAGTGACCGCGCTGATCGCCGGGCTGGCCGACGGCAGTGTCGTCCTGGACACCGGCTGCGACTGGGACGCGGCCCGCCAGCAGTTGCTGGCTCTGCCCGGTATCGGCCGCTGGACCGCAGAGGTAATCGCCATGCGCGGCCTAGGCGACCCTGACGCCTTTCCCGCCAGCGATCTCGGATTGCGGTTAGCTGCCGAGCAATTGGGCTTGCCGGGCGCTCAGCAGGCACTGATTTCACGAAGCCGCCCGTGGCGCCCTTGGCGCTCGTATGCCACCCAGCACCTGTGGACCACGCTGGAGCATCCCGTGAACCACTGGCCATTCAAGGAGATCGCATGATCCACTACCGCACTATCGAGAGCCCGATCGGTCCGTTGGCGTTGGCCGGCCGGGGCGATGTGCTGACGAACCTGCGCATGCTGAACCAAACCTACGAACCGAACCGCGCTGATTGGGCGCCCGACGACAGGGCCTTCCCGGATGTGGTTAACCAGCTGCAAACATATTTTGCGGGCAAGCGCACCGATTTCGACCTCGAACTCAGCCTGGCCGGCAGCGAGTTTCAGCGGCGCGTCTGGGAGGCGCTGCTGACCATTCCGTACGGGGAAACCCGATCGTATGGACAGATCGCAGAACAGATCGGCGCGACCGGCGCCGCTCGCGCCGTCGGGTTGGCAAATGGCCATAATCCGATCGCCATTATTGTCCCGTGCCACCGGGTAATCGGTGCAAGCGGAAGCCTTACTGGATACGGCGGCGGTCTTGATCGGAAACGGTCGCTATTGGAGATGGAGAAAAACGTGAAATCGGGGAATTTGACGCTTTTCGATTAGCATCTGTGGACGCAAAAAAGGGCGCCTTTGTGGGGTGCCCTTTTTTGTGTGTGTTCGGCGG
>NZ_JBATXN010000203.1:0-15656 GCF_049673265.1 Mycobacterium sp.
ACGGTGCTGGAGTTGCTGCGTCCTGCTGTGCATTAGCTGACCATCGGATCCTGAGCGCCACCTGTCAGCGCCGTCGTGCGGAGCTGGATGAACGCTGCGGCAACGCCACCCCTTCGCCTGCCGAGAAGCGAAATAGGTTCGTGCTCGGAGCATTTCATGCTCCGGACAGACGCGTGTGCTCGCCGCATGCGTCGGGTGGCCGACCACCGACCCGGCTGTGGCTGAGCTCACATCTAGACTGTTGAGCGCGGGACTACACACGATCGCTAGGCTGTGGTTGCGCTCACAGTCAGCGCCCAATCGATGAACAGTGAGGGAGCGTCTTCGCGGCATGAATCTGTACCTGCCCATCCTGGTGCTTGGGGGGATCGCCGCTGCTTTTGCGCTCGGCTCAGTCGCACTCGCGCAGATCACCGGCCCGAGGCGCTACAACAAGGCGAAGCTCGAGGCATACGAATGCGGGATCGAACCCAGCGACCAGCCGGCCAACGCGCCGCACGCAGGCAGCGGGCAGCGATTCCCGGTGAAGTACTACCTGACCGCGATGCTGTTCATCGTCTTCGACATCGAAATCGTGTTCCTGTACCCATGGGCGGTCAGCTACGACAAGCTCGGGTTATTCGCACTGGTCGAGATGGTGGTGTTCGTGCTCACGGTCTTTGTGGCCTACGCATATGTATGGCGCCGCGGCGGCCTGACCTGGGAGTGAGGTAAGACGTGGGCCTAGAGGAGAAACTGCCGAGCGGTTTCTTGCTGACGACCGTCGAAACGCTGGCGGGCTACTTCCGCAAGAACTCGTTGTGGCCGGCAACGTTTGGATTGGCCTGCTGCGCGATTGAGATGATGGCCACCGCCGGCCCCCGATTCGACATCGCGCGCTTTGGCATGGAGAGGTTTTCGGCGACACCCCGGCAGGCCGATCTGATGATCGTGGCCGGCCGTGTCAGTCAGAAGATGGCGCCGGTGCTGCGCCAGATCTACGACCAGATGGCCGAACCGAAATGGGTGCTTGCGATGGGCGTGTGCGCATCGTCGGGCGGGATGTTCAACAACTATGCGATCGTTCAGGGCGTGGACCACGTCGTACCCGTAGACATCTACCTGCCAGGCTGCCCGCCCCGCCCGGAGATGCTGCTGTACGCAATCCTCAAGCTGCACGACAAGATTCAAGAGATGCCGCTGGGGGTCAACCGCGAACTGGCCATCGCCGAAGCCGAACAAGCGGCGCTCGCCGCCCGGCCGACGATCGAGATGCGCGGACTGTTGCGATGAGCTCACCGGATCACGACCCCAAGCAAGCAGCCACCGAGGTGGGCGGACCGCCCGTTCCCGCCGAACAATCCGGCCGATCCGATCAAGAGGTAGTCGACGTTCGCCGAGGCATGTTCGGCGTCCGCGGCACCGGTGACACGTCGGGATATGGACGACTGGTGCGTCAGGTCACGATCGACGACGGCAGTCCCCGGCCCTACGGCGGATACTTCGACGAGGTTGTCGACCGGCTGGCCGCGGCGCTGAAGGAGGCCGACGGCGTCGAATTCGAAGACGCCGTAGAGAAAGTCGTGGTCTACCGCGACGAACTGACCCTGCACGTGCGCCGCGAGCTGCTGCCCCAGGTCGCCGGTCGACTGCGCGACGACGCGGCGCTGCGCTTCGAATTGTGCCTTGGTGTCAGCGGAGTGCACTACCCGCACGAAACCGGAAGCGAGCTGCACGCGGTATATCCGCTCAAGTCGATCACCCACGGCCGTCGTGTCCTCCTGGAAGTGGCTGCGCCGGATAGTGATCCGCACATTCCGTCGCTGTTCGGTATCTACCCGACCAACGACTGGCACGAGCGTGAGACCTATGACTTCTTCGGCATCATCTTCGACGGGCACCCGTCGCTGACGCGCATACAGATGCCCGACGATTGGCAAGGACATCCGCAACGCAAAGACTATCCACTCGGCGGCGTCCCGGTGGAGTACAAGGGCGCGAAGATTCCCCCGCCCGATGAGCGGAGGGCCTACAACTGATGAGCGAGACCACTACCCCCAACGGCGAGGGCAGCGGCGGAGAAACCCTGGTGGCCGTCGTCGGTCAGGACTGGGAACAGATCGTCGAGGCGGCTCGAAAAGGCGAACCCGGTGAACGCATCGTCGTCAACATGGGTCCGCAGCACCCATCGACCCACGGCGTGCTGCGGCTGATCCTGGAGATCGAAGGTGAGACGGTCACCGACGCCCGGTGCGGAATCGGCTACCTGCACACCGGGATCGAGAAAAACCTGGAGTACCGGTACTGGACCCAGGGCGTCACGTTCGTAACCCGAATGGATTACCTGTCACCGTTTTACAACGAGGCGGTGTACTGCCTCGGTGTGGAGAAGCTCCTCGGGATCACCGACGAGATCCCGGAACGCGTCAACGTCATCCGGGTGATGATGATGGAGTTCAACCGGATCTCGTCGCACCTGGTCGCATTGGCGACCGGTGGCATGGAACTCGGCGCGATGACGGCAATGTTCCTCGGGTTCCGGGAACGCGAGTTGGTCCTGAACCTTTTCGAAATGGTCACCGGCTTGCGGATGAACCACGCCTACATCCGGCCCGGCGGACTGGCCCAGGATCTGCCGGAAGACGCCCTGCGCGAAATCCCGGAACTGGTCAAGCTGCTGAGCCATCGGCTCAACGACATCGAAAACCTGCTCAACGACAACTACATCTGGAAAGCCCGCACCCAGGGTGTGGGGTATCTGGACCTGACCGGCTGCATTGCGCTTGGTGTGACCGGACCTCCGCTGCGGGCGACCGGATTGCCCTACGACCTACGCAAGACCGATCCGTATTGCGGCTACGAGAACTACGAGTTCGACGTGATCACCGACGACACGTGTGATTCCTACGCGCGCTACATCATTCGGGTCAAAGAGATGAGAGAGTCGCTGAAGATCGTCGAACAGTGCCTGGACAAGTTGCGACCCGGCCCGATCATGGTGGCGGACCGCAAGATCGCCTGGCCGGCCGACCTGAAAGTCGGACCGGACGGTCTGGGTAACTCGCCGGAGCACATCGCCAAGATCATGGACACCTCGATGGAGGCGCTGATTCACCACTTCAAACTGGTTACCGAAGGCATCCGGGTGCCGGCCGGTCAGGTGTACGTCGCAGTCGAGTCGCCTCGCGGCGAGTTGGGCGTCCACATGGTCAGCGACGGCGGAACCCGGCCCTACCGGGTGCACTACCGCGATCCCTCGTTCACCAACCTGCAGGCCGTTGCCGCGATGTGCGAGGGCGGCATGGTCGCCGACGTGATCACCGCGGTGGCCAGCATCGATCCGGTCATGGGCGGTGTCGACCGATGAGCAGCGGACCATACACCCCGGCCGTCGGCGCCAGCGGCGAGCGCGTGTTCATCCGCCTCGGCCCGCCGCCCGAAGAACCCGGCCAATTCGTCGTCGAAGGCGCACCGGAGTCCTATCCGCCCGAGGTACAGACACGGCTGGAAGTCGACGCCAAGGAGATCATCGGCCGCTACCCCAGCCCGCGCTCAGCGCTGCTGCCGCTGCTGCACCTGGTGCAGGCCGAGGACGGCTACGTGACACCGGCCGGTTTGGAATTCTGCGGCGAACAGCTCGGACTGACCGGCGCCGAAGTCGCCGCGGTGGCCAGCTTTTACACCATGTATCGGCGCGGGCCGACCGGCGACTACTTAGTCGGCGTCTGCACGAACACGCTGTGTGCCGTCATGGGCGGTGACGCCATCTTCGAATCGCTCAAAGAACACCTCGGCATCGGCAACGACGAGACCACCGCCGACAGCTCAATCACCCTGCAACACATCGAATGCAACGCGGCGTGCGACTTCGCCCCGGTGGTGATGGTCAACTGGGAGTTCTTCGACAACCAGAGCCCGGAGTCGGCACGCAAGCTGGTCGACGGGCTGCGGGCCGGGAAACCCCCGGTGCCGACTCGCGGCGCCCCGCTGTGCAAGTTCCGCGAGACCGAACGGATCCTGGCCGGTTTTCCCGACTCGCGTGCCGACGAAGGCCAGGGCGGTGCCGGCGAAGCCACGTTGGCCGGGCTGCGAATTGCCAAGGAACGCAACATGCGCGCCGGCGACGATGCAGAGCGAAGCGATGCTGAGGAGCGGCGCAATATCCCGGCCCCGGCGGCCGAGGGTTCAGGGGAAGGTCGGTAATGGCGTCGCAAACACCGTTGGCTCCGGTGCTGACCCGATACTGGGACGACCCGGAGTCGTGGACTCTTGACACCTATCGCCGCAACGACGGCTACCAGGCTTTGCACAAGGCCCTGAAGATGAAGCCGGACGACGTGATCACCGCCGTCAAGGACTCCGGGCTGCGCGGCCGTGGCGGGGCGGGTTTCGCGACCGGCACCAAGTGGTCGTTCATCCCGCAGGGCGACAGCGGTCCGGCGGCCAAGCCGCACTACCTGGTGGTCAACGCCGACGAGTCGGAACCCGGTACGTGCAAAGACATTCCGTTGATGCTGGCCACCCCGCACGTCCTGATCGAAGGTGTGATCATCGCGTCCTACGCGATACGGGCCAGCCACGCCTTCATCTACGTCCGCGGTGAGGTGTTGCCGGTGCTGCGGCGCCTGCAGAACGCAGTCGCCGAGGCCTACGCCGCGGGCTTCCTGGGCCGCGACATCGCCGGCTCCGGCTACGACCTGGAGCTGGTGGTGCACGCCGGCGCCGGCGCCTACATCTGCGGCGAGGAGACGGCGTTGCTCGACTCGTTGGAAGGCCGTCGCGGCCAGCCGCGGCTACGTCCGCCGTTCCCCGCGGTCGCCGGGCTCTACGGTTGTCCGACGGTGATCAACAATGTCGAGACCATCGCCAGCGTTCCGCCGATCATCCTCAACGGCGTCGACTGGTTCCGGTCGATGGGCACCGAGAAATCGCCTGGCTTCACGCTGTATTCGCTGTCGGGGCATGTGACCCGGCCGGGCCAGTACGAAGCGCCGCTGGGCATCACGTTGCGCGAACTGCTCGACTACGCCGGTGGGGTGCGGGCCGGGCACAAGTTGAAGTTCTGGACGCCCGGTGGGTCGTCTACGCCGCTTCTCACCGATGAGCACCTCGACGTGCCACTGGATTACGAAGGCGTGGGAGCGGCCGGCTCGATGCTTGGCACCAAGGCGTTGGAGATTTTCGACGAGACGACGTGTGTGGTGCGCGCCGTGCAGCGCTGGACAGATTTCTACCGGCACGAATCGTGCGGCAAATGCACGCCCTGCCGCGAGGGCACATTCTGGCTCAGCCAGATCTACGAGCGCTTGGAATCCGGCAAGGGCACCGCCGAGGACCTGGACAAACTGAACGACATCGCCGACGCCATTTTAGGTAAATCGTTCTGCGCGTTGGGCGATGGCGCTGCGAGCCCGGTGATGTCGTCGATCGAGTACTTCCGCGACGAATACGTCGCACATGTCGAGGGCGGCGGGTGTCCGTTCGACCCCAAGCTGTCCATGCTCGTGCCGAATGGAGCCTCATGACGCAAACGGCTGACACCGGAGAGAAGGTCACCGAGCCGGAGTTGGTGACGTTGACCATCGATGGCACCGAAATCAGCGTTCCCAAAGGCACTTTGGTGATCCGAGCCGCCGAGTTGATCGGCGTGCAGATTCCCCGGTTCTGCGATCACCCGCTGTTGGATCCGGTCGGTGCCTGCCGGCAGTGTCTGGTCGAAATCGAGGGCCAGCGCAAACCGATGGCGTCGTGCACCATCCCGGTGACCGACGACATGGTGGTACGTACCCAGTTCAGCTCCGACGCCGCCGACAAGGCCCAGCACGGCGTGATGGAGTTGCTGCTGATCAATCATCCGTTGGACTGCCCGATGTGCGACAAGGGCGGCGAGTGCCCATTGCAGAACCAGGCGATGTCCAACGGGCGCGCCGACTCCCGCTTCAACGACGTCAAGCGCACGTTCGCGAAGCCGATCAACATCTCCTCGCAAGTGCTGCTGGATCGCGAGCGTTGCATCCTGTGCGCGCGCTGCACCCGATTCTCCGAGCAGATTGCCGGTGACATCTTCATCGACATGTTGGAGCGCGGCGCCCTGCAGCAAGTCGGCATCTACGCCAACGAGCCGTTCGAGTCGTACTTTTCCGGCAACACTGTGCAGATCTGCCCGGTCGGCGCGCTGACCGGCACCGCTTATCGGTTTCGCGCCCGCCCCTACGACCTGGTTTCCAGCCCGAGTGTGTGCGAGCACTGCGCATCGGGGTGCGCACAGCGCACCGACCATCGCCGTAGCGAGGTGTTGCGCCGGCTGGCCGGCGACGAGCCCGAGGTCAACGAGGAGTGGAACTGCGACAAAGGGCGGTGGGCTTTCACTTACGCCACCCAGCCCGACCGGATCACCACTCCCCTTGTGCGCGATGCCGACGGCACGCTGACGCCGGCCTCGTGGCCGCATGCGGTGGCCGCCGCAGTCGAGGGGCTCAACTCGTCGACCGGCGGGACCGGCGTGCTACTCGGCGGCAGACTGACCATCGAGGACGCCTACGCTTACTCGAAGTTTGCCCGAATTGCATTGGGCACCAACGACATCGACTTTCGGGCTCGTCCGCACTCCAGCGAAGAGACGCAATTTTTGGCGGCCCGGGTCGCGGGCAGGCCGCTCACCATCAGCTACTCCGATCTGGAGTCGGCGCCGGTGGTCCTGCTCGCCGGCTTCGAGCCTGAAGAAGAGTCGCCGATCGTATACCTGCGGTTGCGCAAGGCCGCCCGCAAACACGGGCTGCCGGTGCACGCCATCGCCCCGTTCGCCAGCAACGGGCTGAAGAAGTTGTCCGGCAAGCTGATTCAGACGGTGCCCGGCGCGGAGGCCAAGGTGTTGGACGGGCTGGCCACCGGCGAACTCGGTGACCTGTTGTCAACTTCCGGTGCGATCATCATCGTCGGCGAACGACTGGCGGGCGCTCCCGGCGGCCTGTCGGCCGCGGCCCGACTCGCCGATGCCACCGGGGCGCGGCTGGCATGGATACCCCGCCGCGCCGGAGAACGCGGAGCGTTGGAGGCCGGCGCGCTGCCCGGACTGCTGCCCGGTGGCCGTCCGCTCGGTGACGAGACTGCCCGCTCGCAGGTATCGGATGCCTGGCATGTCTCCGAGTTGCCGACTTCCGATGGCCGCGACGCCGACGGGATCCTGGCGGCTGCGGCCGACGGCACGCTGGGCGCCCTGCTGGTCGGCGGCCTCGAAGCCGACGATTTCGCCGATCCCGCCGCGGTTTTGGCCGCCGTGGACGCCGCGGGTTTCGTCGTAAGCCTGGAGCTAAGGCACAGCGCAGTGACCGAACGAGCCGACGTGGTTTTCCCGATCGCGCCCGCGGCAGAGAAGTCAGGGACGTACGTCAACTGGGAGGGCCGGCACCGCAGCTTCTCGGCCGCCCTGCCCGCTGGGATTTCAGCCGCCACACCGGACCTGCGAGTGCTCGACACCCTGGCCGACGAAATGGGCATCGATCTGGGGCTGCCCACCGTCGAGGCGGCGCGCGCCGAGCTGAATGCGCTCGGCATCTGGGACGGCCCGCACGGCGCCACACCGAGCATTGCTGCTGCCGCGGCCCCGAAACCCGCTGCCGGCCAAGCGGTATTGGCCGGATGGCGGATGCTGCTCGACGCGGGCCGGCTACAAGACGGCGAGCCGCACCTGGCCGGCACCGCGCGCCCGCCGGTGGTGCGGCTATCGGCCGGAACGGCGGACGCCATCGGCGCCGGTGACGGTGACAAGGTCACCGTCAGCACTGCCCGCGGCGCAATCACGTTGCCGCTGACCATCACCGAGATGCCCGACGATGTGGTGTGGCTGCCGCTGAACTCACCCGGCTCGGCGGTGCACCGGTCGTTGGGTGTGACAGCCGGCGCGGTTGTGCAGATCGGAGTGAAGTCATGACCGGCTTCGGACACGACACCTGGT
Source organism: Mycobacterium sp. (assembly GCF_049673265.1). GTDB lineage: Bacteria > Actinomycetota > Actinomycetes > Mycobacteriales > Mycobacteriaceae > Mycobacterium. The sequence goes on from NZ_JBATXN010000203.1 coordinate 7,934, forward strand.
GGTTGATCGCCGCAAAAGCACTCGCGGTGTTCGTCTTCCTGGTGCTGACGGTGTTGGTCGCGATCCTGGCCGAACGCAAGATCCTCGGCCGGATGCAGAGGCGATGGGGGCCCAACCGGGTCGGCCCCCGGGGGTATCTGCAGAGCCTGGCCGACGGCATCAAGCTGGCACTCAAGGAACCCATCACCCCGTTCGGCGTCGAGAAGCCGATCTTCATTCTGGCCCCGGCCATTTCGACGATTCCCGCAATCACCGCCTTCGCGTTCATCCCATTCGGGCCGCAGGTGTCAATCTTCGGCCACTGGACCGCGCTACAGGTCACCGATCTGCCGGTTGCGGTGCTGTTCATCCTGGCGCTCTCGTCGATCGGGGTCTACGGCATCGTGCTGGCGGGATGGGCGTCAGGCTCGACGTATCCCCTGCTGGGCGGGGTGCGCTCCACCGCGCAGGTGATCTCCTACGAGGTCGCGATGGGGTTGTCCTTCGCGACGGTGTTCCTGTTCGCCGGAACGATGTCGACGTCGGGAATCGTGTCGGCCCAAGACCGGGTCTGGTACATGTTCCTGCTGCTGCCGTCGTTCGCGGTGTATCTGGTCTCGATGGTCGGTGAGACCAACCGCGCGCCGTTCGACCTGCCCGAGGCCGAGGGCGAACTGGTCGCCGGTTTCCACACCGAGTACTCGTCGCTGAGCTTCGCGATGTTCTACCTGGCCGAGTACATCAACATGACCACGGTCTCGGCGCTGGCCGCGACGCTGTTCCTCGGCGGCTGGCACGCGCCGTGGCCGCTGAACATGTGGGCCGGTGCCAACAGCGGCTGGTGGCCGGTGTTGTGGTTCACCGCCAAGGTGTGGCTGTTCCTGTTCACCTACTTCTGGCTGCGGGCGACGCTACCGCGACTGCGCTACGACCAGTTCATGGCGCTGGGCTGGAAGATCCTCATCCCGATATCGCTGGCCTGGGCGCTGATTGCCGCGACGATCCGCACTCTCCGCAACCAGGGCTATCAGCACTGGACACCGGCACTGGTGATCGCCAGTCTGGTCGTCACCGCCGTCCTGCTGGCTCTGTTGCGAAAACCCTTCGGCAGCAAGCGGAGCGAGAAGAAGCGCCACGAACCGCCGGTCGGGGCACAGCCCTGGAAGCCGGCATTCCCCACGCCGCCACTGCCGGGCCAGCCGCTGGTACCGGCGACCAAGGAGGCTGCTAATGGCTAAGTTCCTCAGTTCCCTCGCCGGATTCGGCGTCACGTTCGGGACAATGTTCAAAAGGCCTGTCACCGAGGAATATCCGGAGAAGCCCGGACCGGTGGCACCGCGCTATCACGGCCGCCACCAGCTCAACCGGTACGAGGACGGTCTGGAGAAGTGCATCGGCTGCGAGCTGTGCGCTTGGGCGTGCCCGGCCGACGCCATCTACGTCGAGGGCGCCGACAACAACGAGGAGGAGCGCTTCTCGCCCGGCGAACGTTACGGACGCGTCTACCAGATCAACTATTTGCGTTGCATCGGGTGCGGCCTGTGCGTCGAAGCCTGCCCGACCCGCGCGTTGACGATGACCAACGACTACGAGATGGCCGACGACAATCGCGCCGACCTGATTTACGAGAAGGACCGGCTACTGGCGCCGCTGCAGCCCGGGATGACCCCCGCACCGCACCCACGAGCAGAAGGGGCGACGGACGCCGACTACTACCGCGGCAACGTAACGTCAGAAGGCTTGCAAGACAGGCAGAATTCGGATGTCGCGCCATGACGAGTCTGTTGGCCGCCGACATCATCACCCGCACCTCCACTGGCGAGGCGGTGACGTTCTTTGTGCTGGCCACGCTGGCGTGGATCGGGGCGGTGGGCGTGGTGATGGCCGCCAACGCGGTCTACTCCGCGATGTTTCTGGCGATGACGATGATCATCCTCGCGGTGTTCTACATGATCCAGGACGCGATGTTCCTCGGCGTCGTCCAGATTGTGGTCTACACCGGCGCGGTGATGATGCTTTTCCTGTTCGTGCTGATGCTGATCGGCGTTGACTCCGCGGAGTCCCTGGTCGAAACACTGCGCGGACAGCGAGTGGCCGCCGTGGTTGCCGGTGTGGGATTCGGCATCGTGCTGATCGCCGGCATCGGCCGGGTTACCGCCGGCGGTTTCACCGGATTGACGAAGGCCAATGCCGGCGGCAACGTCGAGGGCTTGGCGACGTTGATCTTCTCCCGCTACTTGTGGGCGTTCGAGCTGACCAGCGCACTGCTGATCACCGCCGCCCTCGGCGCGATGATTCTGGCGCACCGGGAACGCTTCGAGCGCCGAAAGACTCAGCGGGAGCTGTCGATCGAACGGTTCCAACCCGGTGGCCACCCGACACCGCTGCCCGGTCCGGGTGTCTATGCCCGGCATAACGCGGTCGACATGGCCGCGCGGCTTCCCGACGGCTCCTACTCCCGGTTGTCGGTGCCACAAGTACTGGAACAGAGGACGGTCGAAGGTTTGGAAGCGCACGCGCGCGGGACCAACGGAAACGGTGCGTCATGAATCCGCAGAACTACCTCTACCTATCGGCGCTGTTGTTCACCATCGGAGCAGCCGGTGTGCTGTTGCGTCGCAACGCCATCGTGATGTTCATGTGCGTGGAGCTGATGCTCAACGCCGTCAACTTGGCGTTCGTCACGTTCGCCCGGATGCATGGGCAACTCGACGGCCAGATGGTGGCGTTTTTCACCATGGTCGTCGCCGCATGTGAAGTCGTGGTGGGCCTGGCCATCATCATGACGATCTTCCGTGCCCGCAGATCGGCTTCGGTCGACGACGCCAACCTGCTCAAGGGCTGAGTCGATGACACATTTGAGTTGGCTGGTCGTAGCTCTCCCCGCGGCCGGCGCCGCGATCCTGCTGCTCGGTGGCAGACGCACCGACCCCTGGGGTCACCTGCTGGGCTGCGCGACCGCGCTGGCCTCTTTCGGCGTCGGTCTGACGCTGCTCGCCGACATGCTGGGCCGGCACGGCGACGCCCGGATCATCAGCCAGAACCTGTTCAGCTGGGTCCCCGTCGGTGGCCTGCACGTCGACTTCGGTCTACAGATCGACCAATTGTCGATTTGCTTCGTGCTGCTGATCACCGGTGTCGGATCGCTGATCCACATCTACTCGGTCGGCTACATGGCCGAAGACCCCGACCGCCGCAGGTTTTTCGCTTACCTCAACCTCTTCCTCGCAGCGATGCTGTTGCTGGTCGTCGCCGACAACTTTCTGGTCCTGTACACCGGCTGGGAAGGCGTGGGCCTGGCGTCGTATCTGTTGATCGGCTTCTGGTATCACAAGCCGACCGCGGCAACCGCGGCCAAGAAAGCGTTTGTGATGAACCGGGTCGGGGACGCCGGACTGGCGTTGGCGATCTTCGTGATCTTCGCCAACTTCGGCACGCTGTCGTATTCGGGGGTGTTCGGCCAAGCGCCGGGGGCCTCCCGCGCGGCGCTGACCGCGATCGGGTTGCTGCTGCTGGCGGGCGCTTGCGCCAAATCCGCGCAGGTTCCGTTGCAGGCCTGGCTCGGTGACGCGATGGAAGGTCCCACACCGGTGTCCGCGCTACTCCACGCGGCCACCATGGTGACCGCCGGGGTGTATCTGATCGTGCGATGCAACCCGCTCTACAGCCTGGCGCCGGACGCTCGCCTCGGCGTCATCATCGTCGGCGCGGTGACGCTGCTCTTCGGTGCGATCATCGGCTGCGCCAAAGATGACATCAAACGCGCGCTGGCGGCGTCGACGATGAGCCAGATCGGCTACATGGTGCTAGCGGCAGGTCTGGGCCCGGCCGGATACGCGTTCGCGATCATGCATCTGCTCACCCACGGCTTCTTCAAAGCCGGCCTGTTCCTTGGCTCCGGCGCGGTGATCCACGCGATGGACGAGGAGCAGGACATGCGCCGCTACGGCGGGCTGCGCGCCGCGCTGCCGATCACCTTCGCGACCTTCGGGCTGGGCTATCTGGCGATCATCGGAGTGCCGCCGTTCGCCGGCTTCTACTCCAAAGACGCCATCATCGAAGCCGCACTGGCAGCGGGCGGAATCCGCGGCTACCTGTTGGGAGGGGCAGCGCTGCTGGGCGCCGGGATCACCGCGTTCTACATGACGCGGGTGATGCTGATGACATTCTTCGGCCAAAAGCGTTGGGCCGCAGAAGCACATCCGCATGAGGCGCCCGCGGTGATGACCTGGCCGATGATCCTGCTGGCGGTCGGATCGGTGTTCTCCGGCGGCCTGCTGGCCATCGGCGGCACACTGCGGCACTGGCTGGAACCGGTTGTCACTTTCGAGGAAAGCTCCCCCGTGTTGCCGACATGGGCGTTCACCATCGTCACCGTCGGCATCGTCGTGGTCGGAATTGGCGTGGCCGTCCTGCTGTACGGCCTTCGCAGGGTGGCCGACACCGCCCCCGATGACGTATCGGTGTTCACGGTCGCCGCGCGCCGCGACCTCTACGGCGACGCCTTCAACGAGGAGGTGTTCATGCGACCCAGTGCGCAATTGACCCACGCGCTGGTCGAATTCGACGACGAAGGCGTGGACGGCTCGGTCAACGCGCTTGCGACGCTGGTGAGCCGGACCTCGGACCGGCTGCGCGGATTGCAGACCGGGTTCGCCCGCAACTATGCGTTGTCGATGTTCGTGGGCGCGGCACTGGTCGCCGCGGCGATCCTGGCGGTGCGACTGTGGTGAATAGCGGTGCGACTTTGGCGAGCAGCTTCCCCTTACTTTCCGTGCTCTGGCTGGTGCCGTTGGCCGGTGCCATCGCCATCATCCTGATGCCGCCGGGGTGGCGGCAATTCGCGAAATGGGCCGGCCTGACCGTCTCGGTCGCCGTGCTGGCCGTGTCGATCCTGATCGCGGTCGAGTTCAAGGCCGGAGGCCCGACCTACCAATTCGTCGAAACCCACCGCTGGATACCAGCATTCGGCGCCGGCTACACCCTCGGCGTCGACGGCATCGCGCTGGTGCTGGTGCTGCTGACCACGATCCTGGTGCCCCTGCTGCTGGTGGGCGGCTGGACCGATGGCGGCGACCGTCCACGCGGCACCCAGGCCTACGTAGCGCTGACGCTGACCATCGAGTCGATGGTGCTGGTCTCGGTGGTTTCGCTGGACGTGTTGCTGTTCTACGTGTTCTTCGAGGCGATGCTCATCCCGATGTACTTCCTCATCGGTGGCTTCGGCGGTGGCGCCCACCGGTCCCGCGCCGCGGTGAAGTTCTTGTTGTACAACCTGTTCGGCGGCCTGATCATGCTGGCCGCCGTGATCGGGCTGTACGTGGTGACCACTCAACATGGTCCGGGGACGTTCGACTTCCGTCAGATCGTCGCCGCTGTCTCGTCGGGTTCACTTGGAGCTTCTTCGGCGGTGCTCAAAGCGCTGTTCTTGGGGTTCATGTTCGCGTTCGCGATCAAGGCGCCGCTGTGGCCGTTCCACCGGTGGCTACCCGACGCGGCCGTGGAATCCACACCGGCGACGGCGGTGCTGATCACCGCGGTGATGGACAAGGTCGGCACATTCGGGATGCTGCGCTATTGCTTGCAGTTGTTCCCTGACGCCTCAACGTATTTCCGCCCGCTGATCGTCGTGCTGGCTGTCATCGGCGTCATCTACGGCGCGATCGTGGCCATCGGCCAGACCGACATCATGCGGCTGATTGCTTACACGTCGATCTCCCACTTCGGCTTCATCATCCTGGGCATCTTCGTGATGACCAGCCAAGGCCAGAGCGGGTCGACGCTGTACATGCTCAACCACGGCATTTCCACTGCCGCAGTGTTTTTGATCGCCGGATTCCTGATCTCGCGCCGTGGAACCCGGTCGATCGCCGCGTACCGCGGTGTGCAGAAAGTGGCTCCGGTGCTGGCCGGCACGTTCCTGGTGGCAGGCTTGGCCACGCTGTCACTACCTGGCCTGGCGCCGTTCATCAGCGAGTTCCTGGTACTGATCGGCGCATACAGCCGGTACTGGCTGGCGGCGGCATTCGGGGTCACCGCACTGGTGCTTTCGTCGATCTACATTCTGTGGCTTTACCAACGGGTGATGACCGGTCCTGTCGCCGATGGCAACGAACGAATCCGCGATCTGGTGCCGCGCGAGATCGTCGTCGTGGCACCGCTCATCGCGCTGCTCCTGGTGCTGGGGGTGTACCCGAAGCCGGTGCTGGACATCATCAACCCCGCGGTGGGTAACACCATGACCACCATCGGCCAGCATGACCCCGCACCGATCGTGCGGCCGGGTGTCGCACACGTACCGGGAACGGCGGAAGGACCGCGCCGATGACCATGCCAACTCCCAGCGTCGAATATGGCCTGCTGTCACCGATACTCATCGTCTTCGGTGTTGCTGTGGTCGGTGTACTGGTTGAGGCATTCGTGCCCCGACGAGCCCGCTACGGCGCCCAGATCGTCCTGGCGATCGGGGGCCTGGCCGCCGCGTTCGTCGCTGTCGTCGTCGTCGGCAAGCAGCTGCCGCCCACCGGCCGCACCGCCGTACTGCACTCGCTGGCCATCGACGGCCCGACTCTGGTGTTGCAGGCGGCCATCCTGCTGGTCGCGGTGCTGGCGGTGATCTTCATCGCCGAACGGCGTGACGGCGAAACCGCCACCACCGGCCCGGGCGCAGCGACCGCCACCGCCCACATCGCTGCCGGGCTGGATTCTTTCACCCCGCAGGCGTCGGCTGTGCCCGACAGCGCGGCCGAGCATCAGGCGACCCGCTCCGGGGTGCGACAGACCGAACTCTTCCCGCTGGTCATGCTGGCCGTCGGCGGCATGCTGGTATTCCCCGCCGCCAACGACCTGCTGACGATGTTCGTCGCGCTGGAAGTCTTATCGCTGCCGCTGTACCTGTTGTGTGGGCTGGCCCGTCACCGCCGCTTGCTGTCCCAGGAAGCAGCGGTGAAATACTTTCTGCTGGGCGCGTTCTCGTCGGCGTTCTTCCTCTATGGCGTTGCATTGCTCTACGGCGCGACGGGCACGCTGTCGTTGCCCGGCATCGCCGCCGCGCTCGGCCGCAGCACCAACGAGTCGATGGCGTTGATCGGTGTCGCCCTGTTGGCGGTCGGCCTGTTGTTCAAGGTCGGCGCCGTCCCGTTCCACTCGTGGATACCCGACGTCTACCAGGGCGCGCCGACTCCGATCACCGGCTTCATGGCCGCGGCCACCAAGGTTGCGGCGTTCGGCGCGCTGCTGCGCGTCGTCTACGTGGCGCTGCCGCCGCTTCATGATCAATGGCGGCCTGTGCTGTGGGCGATCTCGATCGTGACCATGGTGGTCGGCACCGTCACGGCGGTCAACCAAACCGACGTCAAGCGGATGCTGGCGTACTCGTCGATCGCGCACGTCGGCTTCATCCTCACCGGTGTCATCGCAGACAACCCGGCCGGTCTCGCGTCGACAATGTTCTACCTGGTCGCCTACAGCTTCAGCACGGTGGGCGCTTTCGCGGTCGTCGGACTGGTCCGCAACCCGGATGGCGACGAAGACGCCACCATGTCGCATTGGGCCGGATTGAGCCAGCGTTATCCCGTTGTAGGACTGCTGTTTTCGATGTTCCTGCTGGCATTCGCCGGCATCCCGTTGACCAGCGGGTTCGTCAGCAAGTTCGCGGTTTTCCAGGCAGCGGCCAAGGGCGGTGCGGTTCCGTTGGTCATCATCGGTGTGATCGCCAGCGGGGTGGCGGCTTACTTCTACGTGC
>NZ_JBATXN010000204.1:0-1919 GCF_049673265.1 Mycobacterium sp.
GGCCCAAGACGTTCGGTTACCACGAGTTCTTCCACGCCTGCACGGTGGTGGCCGCGATCTGCCATTACATCGCGGTGTGGCTCGCGGTCTTCTACGTCGGGCACCCGGCTTAGCGTCTAGACCGCGGCGTTTGGCCGGGACTGCAGTGTCGGCGCTGCAGCTGCCAGAATCGCATCACGGTCTCCATTGAGCGGTGGATAGATTCGCCGGCAGTTGATCGTCTGCTTGGTGGCCTTGGCTTCAGCGCCGCTGGCCACGACTTGCCGATCCCACCCTTCGGTGTACACCGCGCCCGCCGGTCCAAGGTCCAAAACGGTTACATACCAAGGAATTCGGAGCGCAAGCATCGGTTCGCCAAGCAAGTCACCGATGACGTTGTATCCCGCGTAGCGGCCCATGGGACGACCGTGCTGGCACGACATCACCGATAGATGACTGTCGTCCATCCTGGCCGCTGCCACATCCCCCGCGGAAAATACGTTCGGAACGCCGACGACACGCAAATAGTCGTCGACTGGGAGGCGGCCTAGACGGTCACATTCGACACCCAGGTCGGCCGTCAGCGGACTCGCCCGCATCCCCGCGCACCAAATCACAGTCGACGCGGCCAGCGTCTCGTCGGTCGACAGCGTGAGGCCATGCTCGTCGACCGCCGTGACACTCACGCCGAGTATTGTCTGCACCCCATTGGCACGAAGCGCAGCCTCGATTAACGGCCGTGCTGAGGCGCCCATGTCCGAACCCACGTGGGGGTTGTGGTCGATGAGTATCACCCGGGCCGCGACGCCGGGGAACAGCGCGGCCAGCCGCGTCGGCAGCTCGCACGCGGTCTCGATGCCCGTGAGTCCGGCGCCCACCACGACGGCAGTGCTCGCGGCCGGCCTGTCCGGGCACTTGGCCATAGCCACAAGGTGTTGCTGCAACCGGATCGCCCCGTCGTAGGTGTCGACGTCGAAGCCGAACTCACGCAGCCCGGGGATATCGGGCATCGCCAGCTGGCTGCCCAGCGCTACCACGAGACGGTCATAGGCATGGGCGCCTGTCGACGTGTTCACGGTGCGCGACACCGGATCTATTGCCGTCACGTCACCGGTTATGTGACCGACCCCTGCCGGCTCAAGCACATCCTGCAGCGGAATACGGCACGACGTCAGATCGGTCTCGTAGTTGCGGACGCGGATGTCGTGGAAGGGCTTTGAGCTGATCACCGTGACCTGCACGTCGGCGCCCGCGGCTCCGAGTTCGTCGAGCCGGCGGGCCGCTCCCAGTGCGGCCCATAGGCCTGCGAAACCCGAACCGAGCACCACGACCTCGCTCATCGGGCTGACTCTACGGAGTTCTACCTGCGGAAGTTGATGGCCACGGTGGACATTCCCGGCTAAAGCTGCGTGACGTTGTCGGTCGACCAGTAAGCCTTCATCGCGGTCACCTTGCCGTCGTCGCCGAACTCCATCACGTCGATCGGCTCGATCAGCATCCCGCCGCCACCGGCCTTGACGGTCAACCGGAACTGGAAAGCCGCCTCGTTGCCGGACACCCGCAGCGTCACCAATTCGCATTCCCGTTCGGCGTTCTCCACGGCGGAGTAAAACCCGCGGATCGCCTGCCGGCCGATGTGCACCTCGCCCCCGACCGGATCCTCCACGGTGGCGTCGTCGGCGTACAGCTCGGCGATATCTTCGGCGCTGCCCTTGGCGACCAAGCTGATGTAGCGGTTGACGGTGTCGACGATCTGCTCACGGCTCGGCATAAACCGTCAGGCTACCGGGCCAGAGCGGCCGCCAGATCCTCGACGCTGGTGACCGGCAGATCGCACACCTGGCCGCGGCACACATAGGCGGCGTCGGCGCCGGCCACCCGGTCGCGGCCGACCAGCAGCTCCGACGATCCCGCTGCACCGCCGACGACGATCGCCCCGC
>NZ_JBATXN010000205.1:0-4402 GCF_049673265.1 Mycobacterium sp.
GGGCACGGCGGCCAGCACAGCCGCGATCGCGGCTTCGTCGGTCACGTCGGCGGCGACAAACCGGAAGTTAGCGCCCAGGTCGGGTGGCGGCGCCACGTCGGCGCCGACGACGGTGCCGCCTTCGGCCAGCAGGCGCTCGGCAGTGGCTAGCCCGATACCCGAGGCCGCACCTGTTATGACGAACGTGCGGGAACGGGCGCGATCAGCGCTCACCATGACTGGTCCTCTCGAATTCGTTTGCCGGGCAGTCAGAGTCCGAATTGGTCGTCGATGATGCCGAGCCAAATCTGCGCGACGTCCATTGCCACCTTCTCGCTGATGAACGCGTGCTGGGTGCCGGTATAGATGTCGCGGAATGCCCGCTCGAGTCGGCTGCCCTCGCGGATCGCGGTAGTGCCGGCCGCCAAATGCGCCCACTCGGCGCAGGCCCGCGCCGTGTCGGTGGCATACACCGCCGCTACCCGCATGTCGGCCCGCAAGCTGGGCGTCAGGTCGTTGCCCGCGTCGACCGCCGCCTCGGCGGTGGAGAACGCGTCGATCACCAGCAGCCGAGCCGCCCGCCAGGCGGCGACGTGATGAGCGAGTCCCTTTTGGAAGGTCTGACGGCTGGCCAGCGTCGCCATGTCGCTCATCCGCACCTTGGTGGCCGCGAGTTCCTCGACGTCGTCGAGCATGCTCTTGGCCACCCCGAGTGCAAACGACGCGTGCCCGGCAGCGGTGATGGGCATCAGACCCATTCGGCTGGCCGCCGAGCTTCCGCGGAAAGGCTCACGGGTGAACAGCGGCATGGTCCGGCACTCGGGTACGAACACGTCGGCCACGTTGTAGTCGTAGGAGCCGGTGCCTTTGAGCCCCTGGACATGCCACCCGTCGGTGAAGGTGACCTCCTCCCGGGGCAGGAATGCGACCCGCATCTCAGGTATACCTTCACTGACCCAACGCATCTCACCGTTTTGCATCGGGAAAAACCCGGCGCCGATGTAAGCCGAGTGCCCGGTGCCGGAGCCGAAATTCCATGCACCGCTCAACTGATAGCCGCCATCGACGACCGTGCCCTGTCCGTTGGGGAAGTACTGGCCGCCGATCGTGACGTGGTTATCGTTCCGGGTGAATATCTCGGCGAATCCCTCGTCGGGGAGGTAAGTAGCAGCGGCGAACGCCGAGGGTAGGTTGGCGATACCGATCCAGCCGAAAGAGCCGTCTTGCCAAGCCATTTCGATCCACGTTTCGATCATCTCGGGAAACGACGGTTCGACACCGCCCGCCGCTGTCGGATTGAACGCAGACATCAGGCCGCTGGCCCACATCTCGTCGACGATCGGCGCCGAGAGCGTCCGCAACCGCTCGGATTCCGCGGCCTCGGCACGGACCAGGTCGCGCATTCCGCGCGCCCGGGTCACCACCTGATCACGCACGCCAGTCACCGGCGCCGCTCCTCCTCATCAGGATCGGGTGGCAGCACCATTGGATTCCTTGGCGGCCACGTCTTCACCTGTGCCTTTGCCGCTGCTTTTGCCTTCTTTTCAGCTTTTCGCCTGGCCTCGAAAGTGTCATCGTCATCGTCTTCGTCTTCGTTGGGTATGTCGTCGGTCTCGAAGACAACCTCGTACCACCGCTTGTTGGGCTGTACCCGTGTTTCGACGTCCCCAGTTGGAGTCGCGCGTTTGATCTGGACGTTCAGGTTCTCCAGGCTCGGGTCACGTCGGCAGATGAACGCTTCGAGCGCCTCCCCCAACGGACGTCCAGTGAGATTGATGTCTGCGAGCGCCCTGCCCTGGTACATAGCCACGCCGCACATCTTGCACGGCGATCGCGCAGGACGCATCCTTTTCCGGCGCCCGTTAGGTCAGTCAGCGCGAGGGTAGGCCGGAATCCAGCGCACCTGAGTTATCCGCTCGCTGAGCTCCTCGCTGCTGCGGTTCGGGGCGACGCCCTCGGCCACGGCCTGCACGGCGACGGCCTGCGCGATGCGCACCGCCACGTCGGGCACGTCCGACCACGCGGGCAGTAACGGCTGGTCGGGGTCGGCAAGGGCGGGCGATGCGTCGCCCAGGGTCGCCGCAGCCACGCGCATCATCTCGTCGGTGACCCGGGTGGCCTGTGCCGCGGTCACGGCGAGGCCCATCGCGGGGAAAATGTAAACGTTATTGCATTGGGCCACTGGATGTTCCACGCCATCGCGTAGCAGCGGCGCGAACGGTGAGCCCGTCGCGATCAGCGCACGCCCGTCAGTCCAGTGGTCCAATTCGGCTGGGTGCGCCTCGGCCCGGCTTGTCGGGTTGGACAGCGGGAAGATGATCGGCCGCTCGGTCTTGCCGGCCATCTCACGCACGATGGGTTCGGTGAAGGCGCCGGCGGCCGTGGACAAACCGAGTAAAACGCCGACGTCGACACGGTGTACGACGTCGGCAAGCTGTGCGGGCCTGGTCAGCCCCCAGTCAGCTACCCGGTCGACGGGCTGAGCGAAGTCGCGCTGCCCTGCGGAAAGATCCGTGCGATCGTCGGTGAGCAGGCCCACCACGTCGACGACCCAGATCCGTTCTCGGGCAGTCTGTTCCGAGAGCCCCTCATTGACCATCTCGCGCCGGATCATGTCCAAGACGCCTAAGCCCGCCGAGCCTGCACCGAGCATGACGACATGCTGCTGGGCAAGCGGGCGACCCGCCGCTTGGGCGGCGCCGTGCAGTGCGCCGAGCGTGACGGCGGCGGTGCCCTGAATGTCGTCGTTGAAGGTGAGCAGCTGGTCGCGATAGCGGGCAAGGATGGGTTGCGCATGCGCGCTGGCGAAGTCTTCCCATTGCAGCAGCACTTCGGGCAGTTGTTCGCGCACTTCTGCGACGAACCGGTCGATGAACGCGTAGTACGCCTCGTCGTCGATGCGCCGGTGGCGCCAACCTAGATAAAGCGGGTCTTCGAGGAGTTCGGCGTTGTCGGTGCCCACATCGAGCACGATCGGCAGAGTGCGGGCGGGATCGATGCCGCCGATCAGGGTGTAGAGCGACAGCTTGCCGATCGGAATGCCCATCCCGCCGATGCCCTGGTCACCCAGCCCCAGAATCCGCTGCCCATCGGTCACCACAATCACGTCGACTTCGCGCTGGGGCCGATTGCGCAGCACTTCATCGAGACGGTCGCGGTCGGGATAAGAAGCGAACAGTCCCCTTGGCCGCCGATAGATCTCGCCGAAACGCTGGCAGGCCTCACCGACGGTGGGGGTATAGACGATAGGCAGCGTTTCGGGGATGTGGTCGCGCAGCACACTGTAGAACAGGGTTTCGTTGCGGTCCTGCAATGCGCGGAGATAAATGTGTTTATCGAGATCGTCACGGCGAGTGGAAAATTCATGCCAACAGTGCGCGGCTTGCTCTTCCAGGGTCTTCACAGCGGTCGGCAGCAGTCCGAGCAGACCGTACTTGCGGCGCTCCGCCTCGGAAAACGCCGTGCCCTTGGTCGTCAAGGCGTCGAACAGAGCGGCCTGCCCCCGCTTTTCGTCAGGCATCGTCAGCATCCTTCGGTTGCCCTGATTGCTTAACGCTAACGCTGCACCAGCGACACCATGCCAGCGAGATGAGGGTGGTCCCGGCTGGGATCGAACCAGCGACCTTCCGCGTGTGAAGCGGACGCTCTCCCACTGAGCCACGGGACCGGCGCCGAGAGGCGAACGAGGTCGAAGATTAGCACGCGCCGGCGGCTCGGCAGAACGTCCTACACAGCCCGGGGGATCGCGGCGCGCGGGACTTTACGAAAAATTTGTGCGGGCCCGCTCAGGTCGACTATCGTCGTGCTTCGCACCGGGCGACGATCTCGCCCGTTGCGCGCGGACGTAGCGCAGTTGGTAGCGCATCACCTTGCCAAGGTGAGGGTCGCGGGTTCGAATCCCGTCGTCCGCTCGAGGGTGCAAGTGGCATCAAACCTACGGTGGAGTGGCCGAGTGGTGAGGCAACGGCCTGCAAAGCCGTGCACACGGGTTCGATTCCCGTCTCCACCTCCAATTCTTTGACCGGGCGCGGTTAGCTCAGCGGGAGAGCGCTTCCCTGACACGGAAGAGGTCGCTGGTTCAATCCCAGTACCGCGCACCACAGTTTGCTGCTAGATGGCTATTTTTAGTTCGTAGGGATCCCCGAACATCGCCTCTTGAACTATCTGCCAGTGGAAAGCATTTTGGCGCAAGCCTCGAAATAATCGTCTTTTCGGAGACGATGAACGCAGTGCATTGAGTCCGTGTATTCGGCTCTGAACCATCTAAGCGGGGACTTTAGCGGCGATCTGGTGGGCGATGTTGGTAGCCGGGTCCGCTATGTTGGCGCGGCAGGCCATGACATCAACAACAACGTTGTTGCTGAAGGTCAGCGCCCGCTCACAGGTACCAAACTGTGACGAAACCATGTTGACACTGAGTGTC
>NZ_JBATXN010000206.1:0-1575 GCF_049673265.1 Mycobacterium sp.
TCTCACACGCGCGCACATACACGGGCTTGTCGGTGTACTTGTGCGCCATGTCGGCGCGGCACATGATCACTGCAGCGGCCCCCTCGTCGGGCGCGCAGAACATGTACTGCGTCAGCGGGTAGTTCAGCACCGCCGAGTTGAGGATCTGGTCCTCAGGGATTGGCTTGCGGCGGAACGCATTCGGGTTCAGCGCGCCGTTGCGGAAGTTCTTGGCGGCCACCTTGGCCAGGGTGGCCTGAGAGATGTTGTGGTCGTGCAGGTACTTGTTGGCCTTCATTCCGAAGAATTTGGTGGTGACGAACTGCCCGTTCTGGGCATACCACTGCGGCAGCGCCAGTTTGGCGGGGTCGTCGGTAAAGGCGCCGCGGGGATGCTTGTCCATGCCGATGGCGATGCCGATGTCGTACTTGCCCAGCCGGATGGTGTCGGCGGTCTGCTGAATAGCGCTGGCCGCGGTGGCGCAGGCATTGAAGACGTTGGTGAAGGTGATGCCGGTCAGACCGACCAAGCGGGTCACCGCGTCGGGGTTGGACACCTCGTGGCTGCCGCCGAACCCGAATTGGATGTCCTTCCAGTCCACGCCGGCGTCGGTCAATGCCAATTGGATTGCCTCGGCGCCCATTTCCATCGCGGTCTTCTCGAACCTGCCGAATGGATGCAGGCCCACGCCGATGATGGCCACGTCGTTAGTCATGTGGACCCCTCCCTATACCGGCTGGAACGCGAAAGTGACGATCTCGTTGCCATCAGCATCGGTGGTCAACGGCACCATGGTGAGTTCGACCTGCTGGCCGAACTTGAGCTTGGCCGGATCGTTTTCAGTCAATCGGCCCTCCACCCGGATCACGTCGCCGAGCTGGACCAGGCCCACGCCGAACGGCACGAAATCGTCGCCGGTCGGGCCGGCATAGGGAGCACCGGGCGGGAAGCCCTGGGTGGTCCATGCCACCAGGGTTCCGCTGCGCGGCAACAACACTTCGCTCATCTCGCCGCCACTGCAGCGCGGACACCGCTGCTGCACCGGAAAGGTAGTGGCGCCACAGCCGCCGCATCGACTGCCGATCAACTGCGGACTCTCGTCGGGCCAGGTTGAGATGTCCGGGGCAAGTGCCTTCTGCATCGAGCGATCCTCCAGCGATCATCCATCCAGCAACCAGAACATTGCTCACTGAACCGTATAACAGCCTTGGTGAAAAGTGGAAATCCCATTCTCATAATCGGCGCGCGGCAGCTCTGCATTATGTTGGCGACCATGGCGGTCACGGTGATTCTCGAACTCAGGTTCAAGCCCGACGAGGTCGCCGCGGGGCGCGAACTCATGGGCCGGGCGTTGCAAGACACTCGGGCGTTCGATGGGAACCTGCGCACCGAAGTGCTCGTCGACGACGACGACGAAGCGCACTGGCTCATCTACGAGCTATGGGAATCGGTCGAACACGACGACGCCTACCGCAGGTTTCGCGCCGGCGAAGGCAAGCTGACGCAGCTCCCTCCCCTGTTGGCCGCACCTCCGGTCAAGACGCGGTACACCACCAGCGACGTCTAGCTCAGCGCGGGAATCACTTCTTGTTCGAA
>NZ_JBATXN010000207.1:0-2636 GCF_049673265.1 Mycobacterium sp.
TCGTCAGCGACACCGTCTGGATCCGCGACGGCAGGTTGAGCAGCCGAACCCCGAACGTGGGGTCCTGGACCACCGGCCGGGCGCCGGCGCCCAGCGCGCCGATGGCCATCAGTACCGTGCCGGTGGCGCCGAACACTCTGGTGCGACGCATCGCGACCATCTCGGCGTCGTTGAGCGGCTGGCCTACGGCCACCTCGTCGCCGTGCAGGCGGGCAATCGACGAACTCAGCGGGTGGTGGCGGGCTGCCATCACAGCGTCCCGAGGGGACGGCTGGGTTCGGTGCTGCGAATTTGGGGGGCCGCTGCGGCGCCCCCACTGGTTGTCGGCATCCCCTCGTATGATCCGGCTCGGGTCCGGACTGGGTCTTCGGGCGGCTCCGAAAAGCCAACCGGACGCACAGCCGAGAACAGTCTGCGGCTGGAGTCGAAGCTATCGGCTTCAACCGGCAGAGAAGTCACCACAGCAGCGTAGCCGTCAGCTGCTGATCGACCACTGGGAACAATCACCCAGGGATTTAGTGTCCAGCGAGGCCACCCATAAGTAAGGGTGGCCTCGCTGGACCTGGCGCCGGAATTTTGTCACACTTGTGTTGTGAAATTCGAGTCGGACGCGTCAGCGGCCGCGGCTTCGACACACGACGGCCACACGCGAACCGCTGTCGTGCGGTTGTTGTTGGAGTCCGGGTCGATCACAGTCGGGCAGATCGGTGACCAGCTGGGCTTGACGGCAGCGGGGGTGCGACGCCATCTGGACGCGCTGATCGACGCGGGGGAAGCAGAGTCGGTCCCCGCGGCGGCCTGGCAGCAGGAGGGACGAGGCCGTCCGGCCAAGCGCTACCGCCTGACCCCGGGCGGGCGCGAAAAGCTGGACCACAGCTACGACGACCTGGCGTCCGCGGCGATGCGGCAACTGCGCGAGATTGGCGGTGAGGACGCCGTACGCACCTTCGCCCGGCAGCGCATCGATGCCATTCTGTCCGGTGTCGAGCCGGCCGATTCGGATGCCGATGCGGATATCGAAGCCACCGCCGAGCGGATTGCCGACGCGCTGAGCAAGGCCGGCTATGTCGCGACCACCACGCAGGTGCGCGGCCCGATTAACGGTGTGCAAATCTGTCAGCACCACTGCCCGGTGTCACACGTCGCCGAGGAGTTCCCGGAGTTGTGCGAAACCGAGCAGCAGGCCATGGCCGAGGTGCTCGGGACCCACGTGCAGCGGCTGGCGACCATCGTCAACGGTGACTGCGCCTGCACCACGCACGTCCCGCTCACGACCGCCGAGAAGCCACTAACCCGTCGACGCCCAGCCCGCGTCGAAGCCACCACGAGCAAGCAAGGAGCGTCGTAAATGACGACCACCCCTGAGGTTCAGAAGCTAGACGCACCGCTGTCTCAAGAAGAGGCCATCGCCTCGATGGGCCGGTACGGCTACGGCTGGGCCGACTCCGACATCGCGGGCGCCAGCGCACAGCGCGGCCTGTCCGAAGCGGTGGTCCGTGACATCTCCGCGAAGAAGAACGAGCCGGAGTGGATGCTGGCGACCCGGCTCAAGGCACTGCGCATCTTCGACCGCAAGCCGATGCCGAAGTGGGGTTCCAACCTCGAGGGCATCCACTTCGACAACATCAAGTACTTTGTGCGTTCCACCGAGAAACAAGCTGCGACGTGGGACGACCTGCCGGAGGACATCAAGAATACGTACGACAGGCTCGGAATTCCGGAAGCCGAGAAGCAGCGGCTGGTGTCCGGCGTTGCGGCGCAGTACGAGTCAGAGGTGGTTTACCACCAGATCCGGGAAGACCTTGAGCAACAAGGCGTTATCTTCCTGGACACGGACACGGCGTTGCGCGAACACCCGGAGATCTTCCAGCAGTACTTCGGCACGGTGATCCCGGCCGGCGACAACAAGTTCTCCGCGCTGAATACCGCCGTGTGGAGCGGAGGTTCGTTTATTTACGTACCGCCGGGTGTGCATGTCGACATCCCACTGCAGGCTTACTTCCGGATCAACACCGAGAACATGGGCCAGTTCGAGCGGACGCTGATCATCGTCGATGAGGGCGCCTACGTTCACTACGTGGAGGGCTGTACTGCTCCGATTTACAAGTCGGATTCGCTGCACTCGGCGGTGGTGGAGATCATCGTAAAGCCCGGTGGACGTTGCCGTTACACCACGATCCAGAACTGGTCGAACAACGTCTACAACCTGGTGACCAAGCGGGCCCGCGCCGAGGCCGGCGCCACCATGGAGTGGGTGGACGGCAACATCGGATCCAAGGTCACCATGAAGTACCCGGCGGTCTGGATGACCGGCGAGCATGCCAAGGGCGAGGTGCTGTCGGTGGCGTTCGCCGGCGAAGGCCAGCACCAGGACACCGGCGCCAAGATGCTGCACCTGGCTCCGAACACGTCGAGCAACATCGTGTCCAAGTCGGTGGCCCGCGGCGGTGGACGCGCGTCGTATCGTGGTCTGGTCCAGGTCAATAAGGGTGCGCACGGGTCGCGCTCTAGCGTGAAATGCGATGCGCTGCTGGTCGATACGATCAGCCGCAGCGACACCTATCCCTACGTCGACATCCGCGAGGACGATGTGACGATGGGCCATGAGGCGACGGTGTCCAAAGTCAGCGAGAACC
>NZ_JBATXN010000208.1:0-11300 GCF_049673265.1 Mycobacterium sp.
GCTTTGATATCGCATGTGTCTTCGTTTCCAAACCACATGTCATGGTCAGCTCTTGGTGTGGCCGTGACTCCTGTGACTCGACTTCATGAGGCACAATCCTTCCTGTGACTACAGCGCCGAACAAGCCGACGGCGGCAATCGTCGGCGCGGGTCTCGGCGGGATCGCGATGGGCATCCAGCTCGCCCATGGCGGCTACGACTTCACGATTTTCGACAGCGGCGACGACTTCGGCGGGACCTGGCGCAAAAACACCTACCCCGGCGCGGCCTGCGATGTGCCATCGCACTTTTACTCGTACTCGTTCGCGCTGAATCCACGGTGGAGCAAGACGTTCGCCGACCAGCCGGAGATCCTGGCATACATCGAAAAGGTCGTCAACGACCATCGTCTCCAGAAGCATCTGAAACCGCGCACCCGCGTCACGACGTTGCGATGGTCGGACACCGATAAGCGCTGGACGCTGACCAGCGACGACTGCCAGTCCCGCGAATTCGACGTCGTGGTCAGCGCGGTGGGAATGCTGGACGTTCCCAACATCCCCGACATCCCCGGCGCCGACCGATTCCATGGCCGCGCCTTTCACTCTTCGAATTGGGATCACTCCAAATCCACTGCGGGCGAACGTGTTGCATCGATCGGTACCGGGGCTAGTGCCGTCCAGTACGTGCCGGCGATCGCCGCCGACACCGCGCACCTGACGGTGTTCCAGCGGACGCCGATCTGGGTTTCACCCCGCTACGATGAGCCGTTCACCCCGGAGCAGCAGGAGCTCTTTGAACGCGACCCGGCGGAAGCACTGAAGGTCCGCGATGCGGCCTACCAAGACTACGAATCGGCGAATTTCGCCGTCGATTCCACGATGACCAAAGAGCTGACCGGCATGGCGCAGAGCTATCTGCTTCGCAAAGTCAAGGATCCGGAGCTGCGCGCCAAGCTGACCCCGGACTATCCCGTCGGCTGCAAGCGACCACTGCAATCGCGCACCTGGTTCCCCACATTCGCGTTACCCAACGTCACGCTGGAAACCTCGCCCATCGTCGAGTTCACCGAGCACGGCCTGCGCACCGCGGACGGCAACGAGCACGAGGTCGACACCGTGATCTACGGAACCGGCTTTCGCGCAGTGGATTTCCTCGGCAGCCTCGACGTGTATGGCCGCGGCGGACGCCGGCTCCGCGAGGATTGGGCCGACGGCGCCGAAGCCTACCTGGGCACCGTGGTGCCGGGATACCCGAACCTGTTCACGCTGTACGGCCCCAACACCAACGGGGTTACCTCGATCATCTACATCCTGGAAGCACAGTCGGAGTTCGTCCGTCACGTGTTGGACGAGATGGGTCGCCGACAGCTTCGGGCGGTGGAGATCAAGAAGCATGTCCACGACGCCTACAACATTGAAATACAGGAAGCACTATCGACAACCGTGTGGGTTGCCAACTGCAACAACTACTTCCGCCACCCCAATGGCAAGGTCGTCACCCAGTTCCCTTACAACGGCCAGACTTTCGCCCAGCGGCTATCGCACGTCAACCTTGATGAGTTCCACCAGTTCGCGGCAAACTCAACTAGCCATTAAGCAAGCGGCCTGTCGTCGAGCTGTCGCTCGGGGCCGCAGCCGCCATCATCGTGGCATGTGCGAAGTCTGGATCGGTGCGAGCGGGTACGACCAGCAGGACGATCTTGTTGCGGTTAAGCCCGAGCACTTCGATCGTGTTAACCGGCTGTCGCTCGTATGAATCGAGTCGTACCACTCGTCCGTCGATGTGCAGTTTCGCTGGGGGTTTTGTCCATTCGGTGACGTTGTATAGCACGCGATCAATAGGGCCGAGTCGTACCGACAGCACCGCCAGCAGGTCTGGAAGCTCAATCGTCAGGTCATCACCGTGCGGCCACCATGCCCCGTCCACATAACCGGTAGTGGGAGCCTTGGGTTTTAACCGCAGCCGCGGCGTGTTCTCGGGCGGTGTGTACTTCGAACCTGCAACGGTTCGGCCTCGCTGTAGCGTCATGCGACGCTCCCATCTTGGCCGCGAATCGGCCAAATCAATCGAATCGGCGATGACACAATCTCAAACGGTCGCGTGCGACATACCGCCGATACCACAACGCTACTCGTGAGCCGACGCACCAGCCCGTTCGGGTTCGCGGCAGCCTCTAAACGAATGAGGACTGGCAGGAGGTTTGCCTGCCAGCCCACATATGACGAACGGTCGTTAGACGGGTGTCACTCCCGTTGCCTGAGGACCCTTTGTCCCCTGGCCGATCTCGAACTGAACCCGTTGGTTCTCCTCGAGCGACTTGAAACCGCTTCCTTGAATCTCCGAAAAGTGCACGAACACATCTTCTGTGCCGCCGTCAGGAGCGATAAAACCGAAGCCCTTGTCGCTGTT
The DNA here is from genome assembly GCF_049673265.1 of Mycobacterium sp. GTDB lineage: Bacteria > Actinomycetota > Actinomycetes > Mycobacteriales > Mycobacteriaceae > Mycobacterium. The sequence continues at coordinate 2,392 of NZ_JBATXN010000208.1, forward strand.
AAACCATTTCACAGTTCCCTGTGCCATACTTCTCAACTTCTCTCATTTAGAACGGATGTACGAAAAACATCCTTGACTGAGGGTAGCACGGGGCCATCAGGCGAAACTTTTGCAGATGCATCAGTTGCGCGCGCGGGTGTAGCGTCGATGGAGAACGTTTTTGTAGCCATGGTGATCCTCGGGCGTGATCGCGACCGGACATGACCAACTGCGATCGGTTCGTTTTGCCGGTCCCGCACTCGTGTGCCGGGTCAACCTCGAAAATGAAGGAATCGCCCATGGACTACCGAGACTTATGCACTCAGCGCGTCGAAGTCGAATCGACCGCGGCACCATGAGCCGCGCGGTGCGCGGTCGGCGTTTGGCGAGCCCGGTCAGGCTTACGCTGGCTGCTGCACTGGGGGAGGACCTCGACGGGGCGTGGTGGCCGCACACAGCGTCAATCGCGCGCGAGCTTCCCGACCTGATCGACGCGCTGTCCGCGCGGCTGGGCGAGATCGTCGATATCAGCGTGAATTGGTCGTCGTTGCAAGGTGCACCAGATCTCGACACGGTGAGGCGCGCAAGTATGGCCGACCCCGTCCGCATAATTTGCCATCAGCGCCTGATGGCGATCACTGGTAGTCAGGCTTCGGCGAATCTCCTCGTCGTACCGTGCCGGACGCCTAACCCTCTGGCCGGAATGATCATGCGTCAAGCAGCCACTCGCGACATCATGCCCGTAGAGCAGGACAGCGATGCATTCCGGTGCGCCGATGACATTGTGCGCGCGGCGCGTGCTGAAAGCACACTGTGCGCGCGACGGCTGCGCGATGATGGACTCGCCGACGTCGGTACTGCAGATTCGGAGACGACCGTTTGAGGTATCCCGCGGTATGAAGCGAGAAGTGGGTGCAGAGCTCGGAGTCGAGATCACCGCGCCGACAACGCTCGAGTTCCAGATTGCTGTAGCGCCTCATCCTAATACCGAAGTGTCGGAACGGTTGTCGTTTGTGTTGGATGGAAAGCCTGTCCAGCCCTTAGAGATCAGCGGCGTGCATGGCAACCGTATCCATAAGATGGAAGCTCCCGGCGGCAACTTGACCGTCGACTACGCCGCTACGATCGTCGGCCGAACCGATCCGGCGCCGGTGACGGAACACGACTTGTCCATGTATCTACGCCCTAGCCGCTACGCGGAGGCCGATAAGTTCTACGGTTTCGCAGAAACCGAGTTCGGCGCTTACGTCGATTCGACGACTCTGCTGGAGAGGGTTTCCCTTTGGGTGGGTACTCGGCTGAACTACGTGCCGGGCTCCAGCGATCCAATCGACGGAGCCGTGGAGACCATGCTTGCCGGTGCAGGGGTGTGCCGCGACTTCGCGCATCTGGTAGTCGCATTGCTCCGGGCGGTCAACGTGCCCGCCCGCGTGGTTTCGGTGTACGCACCGGGTCTGTATCCGATGGATTTCCACGCAGTCGCCGAGGCTTTCGTCGGGGAACAGTGGCGAGTGGTCGACGGAACCCTGTTAGCGCCGCGGCAGACGCTGGTGCGCATTGCCACCGGCCGCGACGCCGCCGATATCGCCTTCCTGGACAACCACGGGGGTGCGATCGCATTGAACAAGTTGGTGGTGACTGCGATCAGCGACGGTGACCTCCCCATCGACTCGATCGACCAACTTGTGTCGATCGGCTAAGACCGACGGGCGTCTAACCTGACTTTTATCACCGTTGGCGGTCCGGTGATTCTGTAGGTCTGTGAACTGTACGTTTCTTGTCTTCCTGGTGCGGATTTGTGCACTAGCCGGCGGGCCGTAGGGTGCCTGGGTGGCCTATGTCCGCACCGTGAAGACGTCCTCGGGTGCGACGGCGGTGCAGGTCGTGTGGTCGTCGCGGCGGGGCTCCCGCAAGATCGAGCACCTGGGCTCGGCGCACGATGAGGCCGGGATCGCGGCGCTGAAGGCTGCGGCGGCACAGCGGTTGGCCGCCGGACACCCCCGAGACGTTAAGCGCACAGTGCGCGCGTGGCTCCCAACGTCGATGACCAGGCTGGTTCAGCGGCGGCAGGGTGGCGATACCGCAGATTCGGCCACGACAGCTCGATGCTCGGCGAATGACAACACTCCCAATGCTGTTGTCGGGCACACCATTAGCCTGAGCGAACCACGTTGCGCGCCAACGAAGTTGACATCAACAGTACCGGGGCGTTTACTGGAGGCCTAGCCCGGAAAATTGTCGTCTACTGTGGCCATAGGGATTCGCCTTTGGAATCGGTGTGCGTTTATCCCCGGATTCGGGGCCAGGCCACCGCACGACGGCGACGCGGGTCGGGACCACCCGGACGCTTGGGTGCCCGCCACTCAACTGAAGGGCCACAATGAAAATGTCTGACAACAAGCACCGCAATGTTGTTCATCAGAATGTGATCCGTATAGGTGCGGGTTTCGCGGCGAAGGAGCACCCACATGTGGTGGAGACGTTGTCCACGCTCGGGCCGCATCTAGGTAGGTGGGGTTCGCGCGGTGTGAACGTGGAGGTCTCCCTCCAGGACCGCGGCGGCAAGGAGCAGCGTGTCACATTGCGTACCAGCCTGCCCGGCCTGACGCCGCTGGTAGCGGTCGCCGAGAACCCGGATATCACCCACGCCCTGGGTGATGCGAAGCGTGAGCTGATTCGGCAGCTCGACCACCAGAAGTCGGAGCGCGAACCCATGAACAACCGCCGGTCCAGCGCGACGATCCGGCACCCGGGCACCTCTACGTGGCCCGAGGCCATCGAACACGGGGGGCGCGTGTGATCGGCAACCATGCCGTCATGGGCCAGCCCGTCCCGGCGGCTGCCCGCATCCCGTTGACGCTCAGAGACATACTCGGCGCGGGGGTACGTAGGAGGGCCAGACACCGGGAAATGCTTGTGGCACAGTCGACATGGGATTCTGAGGGCGGGGCAACGGGAGAAAGTGAGTCGCTGCCCAACGGGGTAAAGTGCCGCGCACCTCGGGGCCTTGGCGGCTGAGCCTCGTCCGGTTGTGATGCTATGAAGCGAGAAGTGGGCGCAGAGCTCGAAGTCGAGATTGCTGACAAGTTCTACGGTTTTGCCGCAACTGAATTCGGCAGCTACGTCGACTCGACGACTCTGCTGGAGCGAGTCTCGCTCTGGGTGGGCACCCAGGCTCGCTAATCGGCTCCAACTAGTGGATGGTGGAGGTATGCCCTCGCCACCTCGGCATCCGCGCACTGCTATCGATGCCCGATTCCCGCTCGGCTAGATGTGGCGATCCACGAAAAGCTTCGCGCGGCCGGCGAGGGCTAGCGGCCGCTGACTCAATTTGCGAGGCCTGCGTGACATTGTTCAGCATTGACGCGGCGGCGATTTCACTGGTCTTCGCGGGGGTCGCCAGCGGAACATTGGGATCCAGCGGCGCGACCGCGCGCATGTATGACGAACTCCAATTCACGCTCGGCGAGGGCGCGGTGCTTGGACTCCATCGCGCTGCGCCCCCCCGTCCTCATCGGCGACCTGGCCAATGCCAAAGACGGTCGATGGCCTGCGTACGGCCCCGCCATGCTTAGCCACCAGATCCGGGGCGTATTTCGCAATTCCGGTCGTGGTGGCCGGGGAAAACGTCGGCGCCCTGGACCTTTCCGCGCGCAACCCGGCGAGCTACCCGGTGACTACCTGGCCGGCGCTGTCGTCGCCGCCGAGCTGTCCGGCGCTCCCCTGCTTGACCTCATCGACTCCGACCTGCAGGCCGCCGTCAACGACCCGGACAGCAGCGCGTGGGCCGAATTGAACGCACTGAGCCGCGCGGAGGTCAGCCAGGCCACCGGCATGCTCGTGGCGCAACTCGGGCACAACCACGTTTCGGGGCCGGATGTCGACCTCGGCGAAGACCTCATGGGATGCCGGGATCGCCGCCGTGACGTTTCCCGGAGGCTGGAGTGTCAACCGTGAATGAGGCTACCTTCCGACTGCCGGCTCTCCAGCAACTCACGCGCTGCGTTGTAGTTGCGCTCGCGATCTAGGATCACACGGTGACCATCGAGGCCGAAACGTTCACCATCGACGGTGTCGGCGGCACGCGCATTGTGGCTGACCGGCTGGGCGACCCAGAAAAGCCTGCCGTGGTGTTCTTGCATGGCGGCGGGCAGACCCGTCGCTCGTGGGGAAAGGCCGCTGCGGCGGTGGCCGAGCGCGGATGGCAAGCGGTCACGGTCGACCTACGCGGCCACGGCGAGTCGGACTGGTCGGAAGGCGGCGATTATCGTCTGACCAGCTTCGCCCTCGACATTCAACAAGTGCTGCGCCAGGTGCCGCCGCAACCGGTGTTAGTCGGTGCGTCCCTGGGTGGCTTCACGACAATGCTTCTCGCAGGCGAGATTTCGCCTGGCACCGCCCGCGCCGTCGTCTTGGTCGACATCGTGCCCAACATGGACGAGTCGGGTGCGAATCGGATTCACAACTTCATGGCCGACCGGATGAAATCGGGGTTCGAGTCGCTAGACGAAGTCGCCGACATGATCGCCGAATACAACCCGCATCGGCCCCGGCCAACCGATCTCGACGGCTTGCGCTCCAACCTGCGCCGTCGCGGTGATCGCTGGTACTGGCACTGGGACCCGAAGTTCATCAGCACCGCGTCGCTTCCGCCCATTGAGTTGGCCGACCTCGATCGAATGAACGCCGCGGTTGAGACGATCCTCGCGGGCGGTGTACCGATGCTGCTGGTGCGAGGTCAGATGAGCGACCTGGTCAGCCAGGACCGTGCCGACGAGTTTCTGGCACGTTTTCCGCAAGTCGAGTTCGTCGACGTCCGCGGCGCAGGACACATGGTCGCCGGCGATCGAAACGACGTGTTCGCAGATGCGGTATTGGATTTCCTCACCCGGCACGGCCAGCTTTAGCCGCCTCCGCCACGACGTCCTCGGCGCCCAGGTCGACGGCAGCGCTGACCACTGCCCGGTCGATCTGGCGCAGTGAATGCACGATCGCGAGAAGTCTTGCCCGAGACGAGCGTTCGTCGCCGTCGCGGTGCTCTCGTGCGAAAGCCTCTGCGGCGTCAAGGAAGTCGGTCGCGGGCATGACGGTGGCGTCGTGGTTGCCGTGCAGCGCAGCGGTGAGCACGTCGATGCTGCGTCGAATATGCGAGGCGGCCGATGTGATGGCATCGGCCAGCCGCGGGGAGGCCTCCTCGAATGGCTCGCTGTTGCGTGCCAGGGTCCGTCCGTAGCGGTCGCAGGCGGCCAGCATCCGCTGGGCGTGCCGAACGCTGTGCCGACCGGAGAAGCCGCCGACCCCGGCGGCCAGCGGCTTGGCGGTGGTCCGGAACTGCTGCAGATCTCGATCAAGCTGCCGGGCTTTGTCCGTCGGGCTCACGGCCGCCTCGCGACCGAACAGCGTCGCCACCGACACGTCGATCACGTTGGCCAGTGTCGTCAGAAAGGCGCGGGCGTCGTTGCGCATGGAGGTGCGGGCGTTGGTCGGCAACACCACAATCGCGACGGTGGCGCCGATGACCGCGCCGATCGCCGTCTCCTCGATCCGCAAAAGCAGTAGGCGGTAACTGAATTGACCGAGTAGCCCGTAGAGCAGCGCCAGCATGGTGGTGATCCAGAACGTCATCGCGCTGTAGGCGACCTTCAGGAAGTACAACGAGCAGAACACGCACACGAAGATCAACACCAGCGATGCGGTTCGGTTGCCGGAAACCACTGTGGCGACCAGCATTCCGGCCGGCACCCCCAGCGCGGTGCCGATCAATCGCGCCCATCCTTTCGTGACCGTCTCATTCCAGGTATTCGTGCCGGCGAAGATCACGAACGCGGCGATCACCGCCCAATACCAACGCGACGGCGACACCACCTCGCCAATCACGATCGCCAGCGACGCCGCCACCGCCACCTGAATGGCTTGCTTGGTCGTAGGCAACAAACCGGCGCCGTGTGCCTGCTCCTCGTCGGAGCCGTTGTCCTCGAACGACGGCGCCATCGACGTTTCCGCGGCAGCCCGCTCGACCATCGTGCGGACTTCGGAAGCCGCTGAGGCCGTGGCGATTATCGCCAGGGCGAGGCGACGAACCGTCGGGTTAGCGGCCGGCGTAGACGGATGATCGAGCAACTCCTGCGCAAGCTGCGCGGCGCGCTGCAATCCCTCCGGCTGCGGCAGGCGGATCGCCCTGGCGAGTTGGGACAGCGCGCCGGCCAGGTCGGCGCGAGTCGACACGGGTATGTCGGCGCTGGCGATCGCGGCCCGTCCGCCGGCCGTGGCAACCCGCTCAACGGTGAGCTCGGCGTCGAACAACCACAGCGCAAGGTCCTCGCCGCTGACGTCGGGCCACAGCACGGCCGGGTTGACCTTCTCTTCGATCTGGCTTTGCACCATCAACGCGGTCTCGTTGAGCCGGGCGGTCCGAGCCCGCAGCCGCCGTCGCCGTCGTTCGTCGAGCCTGCCGGCCTCGAGCGCCTCTGCGGTGGTGTCGATGACGATCGCCATCCGCGCCCGCAGCGAGCGCATGGTCGCTCGCAGCACGCCTTCGGGCCGATCGGGCAGGATGACGACGGTCATCACGAAGCTGCACACCGTGCCGATCAGCACTGCGCCGATCAGCCAGGGCAACTCTCGGGTCGTCGCACGCAGAAACTGCGCGAAGAAGTAGGCCATGAAAGCGACCATCCCCAGCGCCCGCCCGCGCGGGCCATACCGGCGGGCGTAGACCGAGGCGTACACGACGACGACGAACACCACGTCGCAGAGCACCCGATGTGGCGCCAGGACGGTAGCCGCGGTGAGGGACAGCGCCGCGGGCAGCGGCAGCAGCGCCAGCGTGATCTTCTGCTTGTGCGGGTCAGGTTCGTTGACCGCTCGTCCGGCGACCATGGTGATCAGAACGCCGAGCAGCGCGACGGTCAACGGCTGGTGGGTTGCCTTGGTGAGCAGAAACAGGATCAGCAGCGCCATCGCCAAGGAGACAGTCGTGCGGGCGGCCATCCGCAGCCGCAGTAGTCCGGGGTCGGAGCCGATCGCCCAGTTCTGCGCCCGCTGGTACAGCGCGGTTGCCCGGCCGAACACTCGTGATTAGCCTCTCTCGTTCTGACCCTGTCTATCGTGACCCTAATGAACGTGACGGAGCCGACGCGGACCAAGCTGGCCGACGGCCGCGAGCTGCTGTTCTTTTCGCTGCCCGGCCACAGCCCGGCACCGGTCGACGACCGCCGCCCGCTGCCCGCGCGTCACCCGAACCAAACCGAATTGCGCTACGACCAGACGACCGGGCAGTGGGTGATCGTCGCGGCGTTGCGGCAAGACCGCACCTACAAGCCGCCGCCCGATCAGTGCCCGCTGTGCCCGGGACCGACCGGGTTGACCAGCGAGGTGCCCGCAGCCGACTACGACGTCGTCGCCTTCGAGAACCGGTTTCCGAGCCTGTCCGGGGCGGGGTCGCCGCCCTCGGTGCCCGACGGGTTCATGTCTGCGCCGGGCATCGGCCGCTGTGAGGTGATTTGCTTCTCCAGCAACCACACTGGGTCGTTCGCGGAGTTGGCGACGGCGCATGCCCGGCTTGTCGTCGACGCGTGGCGGCATCGGACTGCGGACTTGATGGCGATGCCCGGTGTGGAGCAGGTGTTCTGCTTCGAAAATCGCGGTGAGGAGATCGGCGTGACGCTGACCCATCCGCACGGGCAGATCTACGGCTACCCATTTTTGACGCCGCGGACCGCAGCGATGCTGCAGCAGGCATCGGAGTATCGAGAGTCACACGGCGGCAACGTCTTTGCCGATCTATTGGCCCGCGAGGTCGACGGTGCGCGGGTTGTGGCGCGCACCGATCTGTTCACCGCGTTCGTGCCGTTTGCGGCGCGTTGGCCGGTGGAGGTGCACATCTATCCGAACCGGTTCGTGCACAACCTACTTGACCTTGGCGCAGCCGAGCTGGACGATTTCGCCCGGATCTACCTTGACGTGTTGCGGCGGTTCGATCGGATGTATTCCGGCACGCTGCCTTATATTTCGGCGCTGCATCAGTATGCCGACACCGACGCGCAGCGCGAGGGTTACTTTCACGTCGAGCTGATGTCGATCCGGCGCAGTGCGGTCGCGCTCAAGTATTTGGCGGCTTCAGAGTCGGCGATGGACGCGTTCATCAGCGATGTGACGCCCGAGGCCGTGGCCGAGCGGCTGCGAGGGCTGGGGTGATGGTCCGATACGCCGCGCCGGGACGGATCAACCTGATCGGCGAGCACACTGACTACAACCTCGGCTGGGCGTTACCGATCGCGTTGCCGCAGCGCACGGTGGTGACGTTCGAGCCATCGGATGCCTCGGCGATCACGGTGTGCAGCGACCGCGTCGACGGCTCGGTGCGAATCCCAGTGCGCACCAAGCCGGGTGAGGTGACCGGCTGGGCCGGCTATGTGGCCGGGGTGGTGTGGGCGCTGCGCATGGCCGGGCATCCGGTGGGCGGGGGCAGCATGTCGGTCACCAGCGATGTCGAAATGGGGTCGGGTCTGTCGTCGTCGGCAGCATTGGAGTGCGCTGCGCTGGGGGCGTTCGTGACCGCTGCCGGATGGCGGATCGATCGGCTTGAGCAGGCGCGGCTGGCACAGCGCGCGGAGAACGAGTACGTCGGTGCGCCAACGGGTTTGCTTGATCAGCTGTCGTCGCTGTTCGGTACGGAGTCGACGGCGCTGCTGATCGATTTCCGGACGCTGGCTGTTGAGCCGGTGGCGTTCGATCCGTCAGCGTCTGGTGTCGCGCTGTTGTTGATCGACTCCCGGGAGCGGCATGGTCACGTCGGTGGCGAATCCGCGGCGCGTCGGTTGTCATGTGACCGGGCGGCCGCCGATGTGGGTGTGGTGTCGTTGCGGGAGATTCAGGATCGTGGGATCTCGGTACTGGACGGGGTGGGCGACCCGGTCGATGCTCGGCGG